>NZ_JBJHPC010000352.1:0-7657 GCF_045257485.1 Streptomyces sp. YS-3
GCGGGGGCGGTGACGTACTCGCCGTAGCCACCGGCGGCGCGGGGGAACCACGGCATGCCGTACACCTCGTCCCCCACCTCCAGGGTGTGCACGCCGAAGCCGACCTCCTCGACCACCCCGGCGACGTCCCAGCCGAGGACGAACGGCGGCTCCCCGAGGACGCCCGCCATACCGTGGCCCTCGCGCGTCTTCACATCGACGGGGTTGACCCCGGCGGAGACGACCCGCACCAGGACCTCGGTCGGCAGGGGCGCGGGCCGGGTCGCCTCGGTGACCTCCAGGACCTCGGGGCCGCCGAAGCCGGACTGGGTGACGGTGCGCATCGTGGGGGTGGGGTGGGACATGGCTGACTCCTCGAATGCGGGCGACTGCGCCCGCGCGGTGAACGATGCGGTCACGCTATGGGAGGGGTAGTAGTAACCTGCAAGGGCACCTACTATCTTTTGGATAGCATCGACTCGATCGCGCCCCCGCGCGGAGGAACCGCCCCATGAGCACCAACTGCGACACCGGCAGCCACGACAAGCACGACGTCTACGCGGCCCTGTGCCCCTGCCGGAACGTGCTGGAGCTGCTGGCCAACAAGTGGAGCGCGCTGGCGATCGGCGCCATGGAGGACGGTCCCGTACGGTTCGGCGCACTCCAGCGCGTCCTCCAGGGGGTCAGCCCCAAGGTGCTCACCCAGACGCTGCGCCGCCTGGAGGACGCGGGACTGGTGTCGCGCACGGTCTACCCGGCCGTGCCCCCGCACGTCGAGTACGCCCTGACCGAGCTGGGCCGCAGCGCGGCCGAACCGCTGGCGCACATGCGCGACTGGGCGGAGCGGAATGTGGATCTGCTGTACGCGGGGCAGCAGTAGCCCCACCGGGGCCGGGAGAACTCCCTTGCCATGATCGTCGCGGGGCCGTGAGGATGGCCCCCATGCCTGCCTTCACCGCTCCCGACGGGACCCGACTCGCCTACCACGTACGCGGCGAGGGCGAGCCGCTGCTCTGTGTGCCGGGCGGGCCGATGCGCGCCTCGGCCTACCTCGGGGACCTCGGCGGGCTCTCGGCGCGGCGCCGGCTGATCCTGCTGGATCTGCGCGGGACCGGTGATTCGGGCGTTCCCGCCGACCCGGCGACGTACCGCTGCGACCGGCAGGTGGCGGACGTCGAGGCCCTGCGCGCCCATCTCGGCCTCGACCGGGTCGACCTCCTCGCGCACTCGGCGGGCGGCGATCTCGCCCTGCTGTACGCGGCCCGCCATCCGCACCGCGTCCGTACGCTCACCCTGGTCACCGCCCGCGCGCGGGCCCTCGGTATCGACTTCACCGAGGAGCACCGGCGGGAGGCGGCGGCCCTGCGCGCGGCCGAACCGTGGTTCGGCCCCGCGCACGACGCCTACGAGCGGATCTGGGCCGGATCGGACACGGACGCCGACTGGGACGCCGTCGCCCCGTTCTTCCACGGCCGTTGGGACGCCGCTGCCGAAGCGCACTCCGCGGCCGAGGTGGAGCAGACCAACGCCGGGGCCGCGGAAGCGTACGCGTCGCCCGACGCCTTCTCGCCCGCCGCCGCACGCGCCGTCATGGAGACACTCCACGCACCGGTCCTGCTGCTCACGGGGGAACTGGACAGCGGGCCGCGGCCCCGGGTCGCGGAGAGGATCGCCGCGCTGTTCCGCGACGCCCGGCTCACCGTGCAGCCGGGCGCGGGCCACTACCCGTGGCTGGACGACCCGTCCGGTTTCACGCGGACGGTGACATCGTTCCTGGAGGGGAAGGACGCGTAGCGACAGTCCCCCGTCGGCGGGTCACAGGTCCTGCGTCCACTCCACCGCGTAGTACTTCAGCCACTCGTCCTCCGCGACGAGGCGCATACCGGCCGCGGTCATCACCCGCTGGGAGGCGATGTTGGTGTGGGCCGTGTCGCCCTTCACCCGGGTGATGCCCCGGGCGCGGGCGAAGTGCAGCAGCGCGCGCAGGGCTTCGGTGGCGTAGCCCCTGCCCCGGACCGAGGGCACCAGGCCGTAGCCGATGGTGACGGTCCCGTCGAGGTCGGGTGCCCCGTGGAAGCCCAGACCGCCTATGACGTGGCCGTCCTCGCGCCGGAGGATCTCGTACGCACCGAACGGCCGCGGGTCCCCTCGGCCCTCGTAGGTCTCCAGGTAGCGCAGGGCCCCGGCGGTGTCGGCCTCGGTGGGATACCCGGGTGCCCAGTGGGTGTTCGCGGCCGGCTCGTCCGCGGTCAGCGCCAGCGCCTCCTCGACGCTCATCGGGTGGAGGACGAGCCGTGGTGTGACGAGACATTCCATACCCGGTGGGATATCACCGGGTATGGCGAGGGGCAATCGGACTGCCCCTCAACTCGTCGGCCTGGGCGGCTGTGAGGGGCGGTGTCACCGTGCCGGGCCGCCCGGCCCGGTCCGGGGCGTCCAGGGCGGCACGGATACCGGGCAGCACCTTCTCGCCGAGGATCTGCCGGAGTTGCCACTCGGTCAGGTCAACCCCGCCCGTCGCTTCGGCGACCACGTCCGCGCGTGTGCCGCCGCCGGTGCGCAGATGCGTGGCGGTGACATGCGGCCCGTGACCGGTGAGGACGACTTCGGTGTGGGTGGGCCCGAACTCCACGCCCAGCGCGTCCAGCGCGGCGGCGACGTGCCGGGTGACCGCATCCGCCTGCGCGGGCTGCAGCGGTGCGGGCGGGGCGACGGGTTGGGAGCACGCGGGGTTGATGGCGACGACCACGTGTTCGCCCCGCTCCGAGAACGCCTCCACGCAGTAGCGGGCATCGGTGTGTCCCAGGGCCGTATCCGCCTCGGCCTGCACACCGGCCCGTGCGAGCCGCCGCCCCAGCGCGTGCCTGTCCATGAGGAGTTCGACGATCTCGGGGGTGTGCCAGTCGAGGCCCAGTACCAGGGCGACCAGCGCGGCCTGGGGCCGGCAGTCGTCGGAGAGGCAGCCGATCCGGGTCACCGGCTCGACGGCGTCGACGGCTCGGGCCATCGCGATCCACTCCTCGTCGGAGGCGTCCGGGCTCAGGACGACGATCCGGCCGTGGTCCTCGGTGTCGTCCATCGCCGCGAGGTGTCCGGGCCAGCACAGGACGGACGTGGTGACCTTCTGTCCGGCCGACTCACCGTACGCGCGCATGCGGGCCGGTACACCTCCCCCGGCCCCGAACACCAGCACATGCTCCGTCACGGCAACCCCTCCCCTGCGTGATCCTTTCCGCAGCCCCGTCAACTGTCAAGGCCAGTAAGGGGACTTCACGCGACCGGAGGTGAGGACCGGGGAGAACCGGGGAGAACCGCGACGAACCTGAGCGGAGAGGGGTCACCGGGCCACCGCCCGGAGCAACCCGTACGGGCTCCTTCACCGGGCCGCGTCACCGCCCGCACCCAGCCCGTCCGTGCCCATGCGGGCGCCCGGAGGGGCCGCTCCCACCAGGGCCTACGGTGTGAGGCAGCCGTACGGTGTCGGCCGGGCCTGGGGCGCCCCGGCCGCCCCGCGGTGTATGCAGGGGGGATGGATCTTCGGGCACTGCTCGCACGCCGCCACCCGTCCCACCGGCTGCGCCGCGCACTGCTCGCCACGCCGTTCGCGCTCATCGCGATCATCAGCGTGGCGGACGTCGAGGCTCCGCCCGATGTCCACCTCGGGCCCTTCCTGGCGGCCCCGCCCGCCCTGACGGCGTCCTTCGCCGGGCCGAGGACCACGGGTCTCGTCGGTGCTGTCGCCGTCGCCGCCCAGGTGGGGGTGGCGATGCTGCGCGGCAGCGTCACCGACCTCAACCACTCCTTCCAGATCATCTCACTCGCTCTGATCTCGGTGCTCGTGACGCTCTTCGCCCATCTGCGCGAGGTGCACGAGAGGGAGCTCGTCCAACTGCGCCTGGTGGCCGAGGCCGCGCAGCAGGTGGTGCTGCGGCCCCTGCGGGAGCGGCTCGGCCCCTTGCGGATGGCGTCGGTGTACCTGGCCGCGGAGGCCGAGGCGCAGATCGGCGGCGACCTCTACGCCGCCGCCCGTACCTCCCATGGCACCCGGCTGCTCATCGGCGACGTACGCGGCAAGGGGCTGGAGGCCGTGGGGGACGCGGCCGTCGTCCTGGGCGCCTTCCGGGCCTCGGCACACCAGGAGAACGAGCTGTGCGGACTGGTGGCCTATCTGGAGGGCGCCGTCGGCCCGGAGCCGGACGAGGCGGGCGCCGAGGAAGGTGAGGAAGGCGCCGGGGACGGCGCCGCCGCCGACAGGGACGATGCCGACAGGGCCGACGCCGACGCCCCGGGCGAGGCGTTCATCACCGCGGCGGTCCTCGACGTACCCGACGACCACCAGACGCTGAGCCTGGTCAACTGCGGACACCCGCCGCCCCTGATCCTGCGCGGTGGCCGGGTCCTCCCCCTCGACGTCGCCCGGCCGGCGCCGCCGCTCGGCCTCTCGGAGCTCGCCGGGTCCGAGGGGCCCGGGGAGTACGTCTTCACGGCGGAGACCTTCGCCTTCGAGACGGGCGACATCCTGCTGCTCTACACGGACGGCGTGATCGAGGCCCGCGACGGCGCGGGAGCGTTCTACCCGCTGGCCGAACGGGTGGGCGCCTGGGCGGCCACCGGCCCTCACACCCCCCGCGCCCTGCTCCGCCATCTCTGCGACGACCTGCTCGCCCATGTGCCCGGACGCTGCCTGGGGGACGACGCCGCGATGGTCGCGATCGAGCGGCTGGGATGAGGCCGAACTGATCCATCGGAATGGTGCGACTGGCCCGATCCGGCGGCTGACCGGCGTGTTTGCGGCTCCGCGGGCACACGGCACCCCCGAAACCTGGACCGACCTGACCGACGACGACAACCCCGACTACCCCGACCACGTCTGCGGGATCTCCATCAACGCCCAGGGAAACGACGCCTGGATCAAGGCGGTGACGACGGACGGCACGGTCTACCAGACCCATGGGGACACACAGACAGAGCCCCGTACGGGCCGCCGAATCGCGGCACGCACGGGGCTCCTTCAGGCAGATTCCGTCACGTGGGGTCCGTCACGCGCGGTCCGTCACGTCACGGCTTGATGTCGACGACCTTCATCTCCAGCGGGTAGCCGGACGAGCCGCAGTTGAGCGTCGACGCCTTCTCCGTGCCGAGCTTGCGGTAGCCCTGGTCCCCCTTGTACGGGCCGTTCACCCGTCCGGGGCCGCCGCACTTGGCCTGCACGTACCAGGTGCCGTTGCCGTGCGAACACCAGCCCACGGCCACGTGGTCGTTGGTGTGCGACACATACGCGCTGCACCCCGTGGGCCCGACGGCCGCGCTCGCCGACGGAGCGGCACCCAGCATCACACCGGCCGCCAGCAGACCCACCGCCGAAGCCACGCCGCCCAGCCTCTTCACCTTGTCGTTCATGTGTTCTCACTCCCCGTAAAACGTTCGGTCTGAGTGAGTGAGGCTAGTGCGAGTGCGGTGTACGCGCGTCCTCCTGGAAGACGATGACGAACTGCGCATCAGGCGTCTCACGCGTATACAACCGCCAGCCATTCCCGTGCAGTTGTACGCATACGCCGCATCCCGAGATGAGGCCACCGCCACTCGGCGGCCGGGGAAACGGAGCGCGGCGCGCCTGGCGGCCGATGGGGCCGCGGGACGCGCCGCGCGAGGATCCGAGGTGCGGGCGGTGAACCGTCCCTCGCGGGGACGGTCACCGACCGGCGTCAGTGGTGCCGGGTACCCATGTGGTGGGCGCGCCCCCACATGGCGGTGTCGAGGATACGGCCGCTGTCGTTGCGCAGGGTGGCCGTGTCGCGGTGGTTGTCCCAGACGTAGTTGTGGCGGTCCTGGTAGACGTCACGGCTGGTGTCGCGGCCCATGCCCGTGTGGACCTTGACCGCCGAGTGGCCCTCCAGGCGCAGGCCGTGGAACCGGTAGCGGGCGCCGTCGCTTGCGGTGAGGGTGAATCCGCGCAGGTTCACGGCGTGGCGTCCGGTGTTCATGACCTCCACCCACTCGCCGTTCAGGCTCCGGTTCGAACGGTCGTCACGGCCGGGGCTGTTGTACTGCACCTTGCCGATGACCACGGTGGAACGGTCGGCGTGCCGGTGGTGGCTGTCCGCCGCGGCGGGCAGCGCGGCGGCACCGATCAGGGTGCCTGCGGCGAGCGCGGTGGCGAGGATACGGCGGCTGGTGCGCGAAGCAGTCATGTGCGTGCTCTCTCAAGGACAAGCCCCGGACCGGGTTCTGTTCGGACCGGTGACGGGGCGGGCCAGGTTCCCGGCTGGTGCCGAGGAGCCACACTCTGGCCCGCCGAAGCGATCAAGGCCCGCCGACCCGACGTTCTTTACGAATTCAGGACATTTCCGTAACCACCACTTATGTCAATTCGGCAGCCTGCGGACGCCCCCTCTCGGCCGCGCACCCCTTCTGCAACCAGGCCGCACACCGCCCGCCACAGCGACGGACACCCGGCTCCCGGCTCGCGACAGGCCGTCAACCCGTGACCGTCGCCGTTACCCCCAGCGGGGGACGCAGCCGCCCGGCGGACCGCTCATCCGCGCCGCACACGCCACCGCTCCGGTACTCAGCCCACCGCCGCCGCCGTGCGTTCCAGCCGCGCCACGTGCCTGCGCAGGCCCAGCGAGAACGCCCAGGCCGCCAGGAACAGGGCGGTCGCGATGGCCAGGGTGCACCAGCGCAGATCCTTCGACACCACGAATCCCGGGCCGAGGCCGGGGTGTACGGAGTTCAGCAGGACGTGGAAGAACAACGTCAGGGCGACCAGATACAGGCCGTACCACGCCGGTTTGCTCCAGCTCTTGAGGACGCGTCCGTCCATGCCGGACAGCGGCAGCATCCCGAACACCACGACCTCGATACCCCCGACGACCATCAGCCCGACCGTGTACGCGAGCGCGTGGCGCGCGCTGTCGGGCGCGGCCGTACGGCCCGCCTCGATCAGCGGTGTACCGAGGATCCACACCAGCAGGGAGGCGCTCAGGACACAGATGCCGCCGATCAGCACCGCCTGTCCCTTCGGCATGGTGTGAGGCGTGGGGCTCGGTGCGGGAGGCGCGGTACCGAGCACCATGTAGACCGCCACCAGGCCGTACACATACGGGACGGGGAACGCCAGGCCGCGCGAGAGCGCCGCCATCAGGGCCGCGAGGACCAGACCGGCCGGAACCACCCTCAGCTCGGCCCGTATACCGCCGCGCCCGGGGCGCAGCAGCGAGTCCTTCGTCTTCTCGTACGTCACCAGGACCAGCAGGGTGCCCACCGCCGCTCCCAGCACCTTCGCCACGGTGGGCCCGCTCCAGTGGGCCGTGGCATCGGCCCAGACGACGAGCGCCCCACCGAGCAGCGCGAAGCACCCCATCCGCACCCAGCCCGGCAACCGCGCCGTGCTCGTCCGCGCCGACCGCTCCGCACGGCGCCGGCGCCACCAGCGGCCGAGCGCGTTCTCCGCCAACTGCGAGGGGAAGGCCTTCTCCAGCAGCAGCACGAGCAGCAGGAACCAGGCGGCCATACCCACCGACCCCGCGATGTCCTTCAGCGCCCAGGACACCTCCGCCGGGGTGCGCAGACTTCCCACCAGCCCGGCCGGGCGGTCGTGGTGCCCGTGCCCCGGTGGTGCCGGGTGTCCACTTGGCCTGGGGGACGGTCCCGCCCCCTCCACGCCGCCGTGTGAGGT
>NZ_JBJHPC010000353.1:0-7652 GCF_045257485.1 Streptomyces sp. YS-3
TAGTTGTGGGGTCGGTTGCGGGGGCGTATGAAAAGGCGTTGCCCGGTCGGCTCCCCAGCCGGTCGGGCAACGCCTTTTTCTGCCGTCCGCCGCACCCCCGTCCCCACGGGGCTGAAATGGCCGGATGTCCCCGACCCGGTCCGCTCTACCGGGTCCGGGGCGCCGCTCAGCGCCCCAGCATCACGCCCACGGACGACGCTTGTGTGACCACCGCGTCCCAGCCGCCGAAGACGACTGTCAGCAGGGCCGCCAGGGGAAGGGCCATGGCCGTCGCCACCAAGGGGTGGCGCGGACCGGACCGGCGGGCGCCGGACGCCGCGGCGTCAGCCCTGCGTCCTCGCGTGCGGAAGACCGTCCGCGTTGCCGTGTCCGCCATGGTCCCTCTCCTGTCGAATTGGCAGCGGCGGGCGTTTGACCTCGGGGGACGAGTGCTACGCCCACCGCTTGACCACAACAGTAGGGAAACGGCGGACACCGGGCGTCATGCCCTCGTACCGATTCCCGGGCCTCCCAGGGGATGAGTGGGTCCCCACTCCCGTACTCCCCTGGGTGGAGACGCGGGTGCAGGACTTGGGGTCTTCCCGGAGGGGACGGGCCCGGGCCGCCGGCGCGTCCCGCCCGGGGGCGCCCCCGGGGTGACTTCACTCACTTCCACCACCCCATCGCGGACCACCGTCTCCACCCTGCCACCCGCCCGGCTTGCCACCACTTCGTACGTCCGTGTCGTTCCTCTCGCGTCCACGACCGTCTCCACCCGGTCGCCCCTCACTGATCCAATCTCCCTTGTGCGACGCAGCGTTGGGGCCACGCCCGCGTCAGCACGCCCGCCGGCGCGGCCTGCTGACCACTCTTCACCTTTCGCGCCCGGCACTGACAATCGATCGGGCCGAGAGGGCGCGGCCTATGAGCACACCGGCCCGGGGGTACGTAAGCTGTGCCACGTCAACAGGACCGGGCAGCGGGGATGAAAATGGCGATGATGCGGCTCCGGCGCGAGGACCCGCGTGTCGTCGGCTCGTTCCGGCTCCACCGGCGCCTGGGCGCGGGTGGCATGGGTGTCGTCTACCTCGGCTCCGACCGGCGCGGCCAGCGGGTCGCGCTGAAGGTGATCCGTCCGGACCTCGCCGAGGACCAGGAGTTCCGCTCCCGCTTCGCACGCGAGGTGTCCGCGGCCCGGCGCATCCGCGGCGGCTGCACGGCCCGCCTCGTCGCGGCCGACCTGGAGGCGGAGCGCCCCTGGTTCGCGACGCAGTACGTGCCGGGCCCCTCGCTGCACGACAAGGTCGCCGAGGAGGGCCCGCTCGCCGCGGCCGAGGCGGCGGCGATCGGCGCCGCGCTCTCCGAGGGCCTGGTGGCAGTGCACGAGGCCGGGGTGGTCCACCGCGACCTGAAGCCCTCCAACATCCTGCTCTCCCCCAAGGGCCCCAGGATCATCGACTTCGGCATCGCCTGGGCGACCGGCGCCTCCACCCTGACCCACGTCGGCACGGCGGTGGGCTCGCCCGGCTTCCTCGCCCCCGAGCAGGTGCGCGGCGCGGCGGTCACGCCCGCCACGGACGTCTTCTCGCTGGGCGCGACGCTGGCGTACGCGGCGATGGGCGACTCGCCCTTCGGGCACGGCAGTTCGGAGGTCATGCTCTACCGGGTGGTGCACGAGGAGCCGCAGCTGCACGGGGTGCCGGACGCGCTGGCGCCGCTGGTGCGGGCCTGTCTGGCCAAGGACCCCGAGGAGCGGCCCAGTACGCTCCAGCTCTCGATGCGGCTCAAGGAGATCGCCGCCCGGGAGGCGCAGGGCGGCTCTCTTGAGGCGCGCCCGCCCGCCCAGCGCGACCGCTCCGAGGCGGAGCGCGCCACCGGGCGTCTGAACGAGCGCACCGAGCGGTACGAGCACGACGAGCGCACCCAGCGCTACACGGAGAGCGGCCGGGGTACCGGCGCGGGCCGGCGGGAGCAGGCTCCGCGCGGCTCCGCGCCGCGCACCGGCGGCACGCGCCCGCCCGCGCCCCGGGGCGCGGCCCGCTCCGGCAGCCGTACGAACGGCACCAACGGGACGGCCGGCCGGCCCGGTACGCGTCCGGGCGCCCGGACCGGCACGGGCCGGCTGCGTCCGGCCAACCCCCGGCTGCTGCGCCAGCGACTGATCGTGTTCTTCGTGGTCACGCTGATCGTGGCGCTGGGGATCGCGGCGGCGCAGCAGTTGTAGCCGGTGCCAGGGCGGGGTTCGGAAGCGGCGCCGGAACCGGTCTAGGCGGGGCGGCCCGTCGCCACCGCGTAGAAGGCGACGGCAGCCGCCGCGCCCACGTTGAGCGAGTCGACGCCGTGGGCCATCGGGATACGGACCCATTCGTCGGCCGCGACCAGGGCCTGGGTGGAGAGCCCGTCGCCCTCGGCGCCCAGCATCAGGGCCACCTTGTCGAGCCGGTGGGGCGCGGCCTCGTCGATGGCGGAGGCCTTCTCGTCCGGGGTGAGGGCGAGCAGCCGGAAGCCCGCTTCGCGTACCGTCGCCAGGCTCTTGGGCCAGGACTCCAGGCGCGCGTACGGGACGGAGAAGACGGCGCCCATGGAGACCTTCACCGAGCGGCGGTAGAGCGGGTCGGCGCAGTCCGGTGAGAGCAGCACGGCGTCCATGCCGAGGGCGGCGGCGCTGCGGAAGATCGCGCCGATGTTGGTGTGGTCGTTGACGGCTTCCATCACGGCGACCCGGCGGGCGGTGGCCAGGATCTCCTCGGCCGCCGGCAGCGGCTTGCGCTGCATCGAGGCGAGGGCGCCGCGGTGCACGTGGTAGCCGGTGACGCGCTCGGCGAGGTCGGGGCTGACCGCGTAGACGGGCGCGGGCAGCTCGTCGATGACATCGCGCATGACGTCGACCCACTTGGCGGAGAGCAGCATGGACCGCATCTCGTAACCGGCGTCCTTGGCCCGTCTGATGACCTTCTCGCCCTCGGCGATGAACAGGCCCTCGGCGGGCTCGCGCCTGCGCCGCAGCTCGACGTCCGTCAGGCCCGTGTAGTCGCGCAGGCGCGGGTCGTCGGGGTCGTCGATGGTGATGAGATCAGCCACAGGGTGATACTGCCTTGTCCTGGGTGTGGTGCCAACGGCCCGGACGGAGATCCGTTACCGCCGGTTACATGGTCGGGAGCGCGGGACCCACGGCGACCACGTCACCGATCACGATGACGGCCGGCGGCCGTACGTCCTGCGTGGTCACAGTCTCCCCCACGGTGGCCAGCGTCGCGTCGACGCGACGCTGGGCGGCGGTGGTGCCCTCCTGGACGAGGGCCACGGGCGTCTCGGGGCTCTTGCCGTGGGCGATCAGCGTCCGGGCGATCGCGCCGATCTTGTCGACGCCCATCAGGATCACCAGCGTGCCGGTCAGCCGGGCGAGCGCCTCCCAGTCGACGAGCGAGCGCGGGTCGTCGGGCGCCACATGGCCGCTGACCACGGTGAACTCATGCGCCACGCCCCGGTGGGTGACCGGGATGCCGGCCGCGCCCGGCACCGAGATCGAGCTGGAGATACCGGGGACGACCGTGCAGGCGATGCCCGCCTCGGCGAGGGCGTGCAGCTCCTCCATGCCACGGCCGAAGACGTACGGGTCGCCGCCCTTGAGCCGGACGACGGCCTTGCCCGCCTTGGCGTGCTCGATCAGCGCGTTGTTGATGGCCTCCTGGGCCATGAACCGGCCGTACGGGATCTTCGCCGCGTCGATCACCTCGACGTGCGGCGGGAGTTCGTCGAGCAGGTCGCGCGGGCCGAGCCGGTCGGCGATGACCACATCGGCCTCGGCGAGCAGCCGCCGGCCGCGCACGGTGATCAGGTCGGGGTCGCCGGGGCCGCCGCCGACGAGGGCGACGCCGGGGGTCCGGTCGCGGTGGTGCGGGGCGACCAGGGTGCCGTCGCGCAGCCCCTCCACCACGGCGTCGCGGACGGCGGCGGTGCGGCGCGGGTCGGGGGCGCCGCCGGTGAGCACGGCGACGGTGACGCCCTCGGTGCGGCCGGTGGCCGGGGTCCAGGCGGTGGCCTGGGTGGCGTCGTCGGAGCGCACGCACCAGACGCGGCGCCGCTCGGCCTCGGCGGAGGCGCGCCGGTTGGCCTCGCCGTCGCTGCTGGCGACCAGGGCGTACCAGGCGTCCGCGAGATCGCCGTCCTGGTAGCCGCGGCGGTGCCAGGTGATCTCACCGGTGTCCGCCATGGCCTCCACGGAGGGGGTGGCGCCCGGGGAGACCAGGACGACGTCGGCACCGGCCGCGATCAGGGCGGGCAGCCGGCGCTGGGCGACCTGGCCGCCGCCGACGACGACGACGCGGCGGCCGGTGAGGCGCAGGCCTACGGGGTACGCGGGGTGTTCTGCCATGGCGGGTGGCTCCTGGTGCGGCGTCGGCGGGCATCGGCGGGCATCGTCGGAGGACGGGGCGTCGCCCCGGGCCCCATTGTCTGCGGACCGTCGCCCGGTGCGCCCGCGCGTTCCGCACTGCGGGACGGGCGGGCACACCGGGTACGACCGTGGCTACTTCTCGGTGACTCCGGCCGAGTCGAAGGTCGCGACCTCGTGCATGGCACGCGCCGCGCTCTGGACCAGCGGCAGGGCCAGCAGCGCTCCGGTGCCCTCGCCCAGCCGCAGGTCGAGGTCGACCAGCGGGCGCAGGCCCAGCTTGTTCAGCGCCGCCGCGTGGCCGGGCTCCGCGCTGCGGTGGCCCGCGATGCACGCCGCCAGGGACTCCGGGGCGATGGCCCGCGCGACCAGGGCCGCGGCCCCCGCGGAGACACCGTCCAGGATCACCGGCGTACGCAGCGAGGCGCCGCCGAGGATGAAGCCGACCATGGCCGCGTGCTCCAGACCGCCGATCCCGGCCAGGACGCCGATCGGGTCGGCCGGGTCGGGGCTGTGCAGCGCCAGGGCGCGGCGGACGACATCGACCTTGCGGGCGTGCGTCTCGTCGTTGATGCCGGTGCCACGGCCGGTGACCTCGGCCGGGTCGACGCCCGTGTAGAGAGAGATCAGGGCGGCCGACACGGTGGTGTTGGCGATGCCCATCTCACCCGTGAGCAGCGCCTTGTTGCCCGCCGCCACCAGGTCGCGGGCGGTCTCGATGCCCACCTCGACAGCCGCGACGACCTCCTCGCGGGTCATGGCGGGCCCGGCGGTCATGTCGCCGGTGCCGGGGCGCACCTTGCGGGGCAGCAGCCCCGGGGTGGCCGGGAGTTCACTGGCCACGCCGACGTCGATGACGCAGACCTCGGCGCCGACCTGGTTGGCGAACGCGTTGCAGACCGCGCCGCCGCCCAGGAAGTTGGCGACCATCTGGCCGGTGACCTCCTGCGGCCAGGGGGTCACGCCCTGGGCGTGCACCCCGTGGTCACCCGCGAAGATGGCGACGGCCGCGGGCTCCGGGATCGGCGGCGGGCACTTGCGGGACAGGCCGCTGAGCTGCGCGGAGATGATCTCCAGCATGCCGAGCGCACCGGCCGGCTTGGTCATCCGCTTCTGCCGCTCCCACGCCTCGCCGAGCGCCTTGGCGTCCAGCGGGCGAATCCCGGCGACGGTCTCCTGGAGCAGGTCGTGCGGGTCCTCACCGGGCAGCGCGCGGCGGCCGTACGTCTCCTCGTGGACCACCCAGGACAGCGGGCGCCGCTTGGACCAGCCCGCCTGCATCAGCTCGGGCTCCTCCGGGAACTCGTCCACGTACCCGACGCACAGGTAGGCGACGACCTCCAGGTGCTCGGGCAGGCCCAGCGCGCGGACCATCTCGCGCTCGTCGAAGAAGGAGACCCAGCCGACGCCGAGGCCCTCCGCGCGGGCGGCCAGCCACAGGTTCTCGACGGCGAGCGCCGAGGAGTACGGGGCCATCTGCGGCTGGGTGTAGCGGCCCAGGGTGTGCCGGCCGCCACGGGTCGGGTCGGCGGTGACCACGATGTTGACCGGGGTGTCGAGGATGGCCTCGATCTTCAGTTCCTTGAACTGCTTGGCCCGGCCCTTGGGCAGCGACTTGGCGTACGCGTCGCGCTGGCGCTGGGCGAGCTCGTGCATGGTGCGGCGGGTCTCGGCGGACCGGATGACCACGAAGTCCCAGGGCTGCGAGTGGCCGACGCTCGGGGCGGTGTGCGCGGCCTCCAGGACGCGCAGCAGCACCTCGTGCGGGATCGGGTCGCCGCGGAAGCCGTTGCGGATGTCGCGCCGCTCGCGCATGACGCGCAGCACGGCCTCGCGCTCGGCGTCCGCGTAGCCGGGCGCCGGGGCGCCCGCCTCGGCAAGGGCGTCCTCGTCGGCGGCGGCGGGCGCGGCCACCTCGGCCGGGAGCTCGCCCTGCCCGACGGCGGCAGCGACGGCAGCGGCGGCCGGGACGAACTCCTCGGCCGCGTCCTCGTCGTCCTCGATGATCACGGGGGCGGGGGTCCGCTCCTCCGGCGCGGCCTCGGCGGCGTGCGGCAGGGGAGCCGCCGGGACCGTCTCGGGCTGCGGCTCGGACTGCGGGGCCGGGACGGACTCGGAGCGGGGTACGGGCACGACGGGCGTCGCGGCTGCTGGAGCGGCCACGGCCTGCGGCTCGGCGGCTTCGTGGCCCGGAAGCGGGGACGGGGCCTGCTCCGGGACCTCGTCGGCGGGCACGGGCGCCGCCGCGGGCGCGGCCTGCGGCGTGACGGCGACGGGCTGCGGCGCGCTCACGGCCGGGACGGCGACGGGCTCGGCCACCTCCTGGGGGGCCTCATCCTGCGCCACGGCGACGGACGTCACCTGCGCCACGGGCTCGGCGGCCGACTCGGCCACCTGCTGGGGCGCTGACTCGGCCGGGATGCCGTCGGGCTGCGGGGACGGCACCGGCTGCGGGGCCTGCGCCGGGAGCTCGGCGGACGCGGCGGCCTGGGCCGCCACCGGCTCGGCCACGGGCGCCGCAACGGCGTCGGACACGGGAGCGGGCTCGGATACGGGAGCGGGCTCGCCGGCCGGGGCCGAAGCCGGGGCGACCGGATCGGCGACCGGCGGGACCGGCTCCGGTGCGGTCGGGACCGAACCCTCCACCGGCACGAACTCACCGGTGGCGGGCGGCTGCACGGCCGCCGCGGGCACGGCCGGCGGCATCGCGATCGGCGTCCCGGCGGGCGCCGACTGCTCGGCGGCGGCGACGGCGGGCGCGGGCGCGCCGACCGGCGCGAGTTCCTCAGGGACGACCGTTTCTGCGCCGCCGACCAGGCCGTTCTGGGACTGCTGGGGCTGCTGGGGCTCCGGCTGCGCAAGGGGCTGCTGTGACTGCACGGGCTGCGGCTGGGCGGGCTGCGGCTGCGTGGGCTGAGCCTGGGCGGCCTCGGCGGCGACGGCGGCGACGGGTTCGGCCGCCACCGGCTCGACGGCCACCGGCTCGGGCTGCGGGACCGTCTGCGCGGCGGCCTGCGGCTCGGGCGCGGGCTGCGGCTCGGGGGTCCTGGCGGCCTCCTGCGGCGCCACGGACTCCCACGGCGTCGCGCCCTGCGGGGGAAGCTCGCTCAACTGGGGCACGGGCACCGGCGCGGCCGTCTCCTCGCGGGGCACGTCGAGGTACTCCGGGCCGGTGGCCGCCGGGCCGGAGGCGCGCATCGGCGCCGGGTTCGCGGGTGCGCCCGCGGCCGGACCCCGGTCGGCCAGCGACCGTACGACACCACCGGCGCCGTCCGCGCCC
>NZ_JBJHPC010000354.1:0-7633 GCF_045257485.1 Streptomyces sp. YS-3
GTGCCCGCGGTCGCCCCGCCGCCGCCCCCTCCGCCGGCCGTCGACGGCGAGGGGTCGGGCGAGGGCTGCGGCTTGGGGCACGTCTCGGACGGCACCCAGGCGAACTTGATCTCGTACGCGGCCGTCGGCTTGAGCACCAGGCCGGTGGCTTCGAGCGAGGGATCGGGCAGCCCGGCCGCCGGGTCACCGGTGGCGTGGTCGACGACGGTGATCCGGGAGGCGTCGGCCGCGCCGAGCGCCTGGAAGTCGACCCTGCCCGCGCCGCTGACCTGGCAGAGCTTCTTGGAGACATTGGCGACGCGGAACGTGCCGTACACCTTGCCGTCGGCGTCGGGCCTGCTGATGCGCGCGGACTTCACTCCGAGTTCGGTGGCGTCGCAGGCCGGTGAGTCGACCTCGACGGGCCCGCCGACGGGTGCGCTCGGGCCCCCCGCCGTGCCACCGGCGGCGGTCGGGCCGGGCTCCTGGGACTTCACGGTGCCGCTCGGCGTCGGGGCGGGGGTGCTGCGGCCGGAGGGCCGGCCGGCCGCCCGCTCGCCGTCCTCCACGCCCGGCGCGGTGCCGGTGCCGCCCTGGGTCTGCCGGCCGTGCCCGGCGATGGTGGGCCGCTCCTCGGACGTCCCGCCGGTGTTGGCGACGTGCAGAAAGGCGGGGATCGCGGTGCCGATGAGCAGCGCCGCGGCGACCGCGCCGACCACCGCCTGCCGCTTGCGTGCCTGGCGGGCGGGGACGGCCCGGCGCAGCTGGTCCAGGGCCCCGTCGGACGGCTCCAGGCCGTCCACCGCGCCGTGCAGCAGCCGGCGCAGCGCGTCCTCGTCGGGCGTGAGGCCAGGTGGGAAGGGGTCGTTCACAATGCCGATTCCAGTCCGGTCGTCCCAAGGGCGGTCGGGCCCGTATGTGCTCTCCCCGTGATGGCGGTCGCCGTGGTGCCCGTGTTCCCCCCGGGCCCCGGCCGCGCCGTCGGCGCCGAGGGCGCCAGGTGCGTGGTCGTCGCGGTCGCGGCGGTCGCGGTGGTCGCCGCGCTCCCCGCCGTCTCCCCTTCGGTCCTCCCTGTCTCCGAATCCCGCATTCCACTTGGCGCTCATACCGGTGCCTCCATGGCTATCCGGAGGGCCGCGATACCGCGCGAGCCGTACGCCTTCACCGAGCCCAGGGATATCCCCAGCGTCTCGGCGACCTGGGACTCGGTCATGTCCGCGAAGTACCGCAGCACGAGCACCTCGCGCTGGCGGCGCTGGAGGCCGCGCATGGCCTTGATCAGCGCGTCCCGCTCCAGCTGGTCGTACGCCCCCTCCTCGGCGCTCGCCATGTCGGGCATCGGCTTGGAGAGCAGCTTGAGCCCGAGGATGCGGCGGCGCAGGGCGGAGCGGGAGAGGTTGACGACGGTCTGGCGCAGATACGCGAGGGTCTTCTCGGGTTCGCGCACGCGCGAACGGGCCGAGTGGACGCGGATGAAGGCCTCCTGGACGACGTCCTCGCAGGAGGCCGTGTCGTCGAGCAGCAGCGCGGCGAGCCCGAGCAGTGAGCGGTAGTGCGCGCGGTAGGTCTCGGTGAGATGGTCGACGGTGGTCCCTGCGGCCATGGTGTCGTCAGTGCCCTCGCGGGCCGACGTCGGCTGTGCGGGGACGCGGGTGGGGCGCGCGGTCGGCATGGGGGCGATCACCGGCATGCCGCCGGCAGGCCACGGCCGCCGGAGCGGACGGACCACTGCGCCGCGTACCGGAATCGCGGTGATATCGAGAACCTCTGCCACGCCAGTTGGACACGCTTCCCCCCGTCAGGGTTGTACGCGTACGACACCGTTTTTGACAGTGCGACAAATGCCCTCATGCGTACTCGCTCTTCCCCAATGCCCCGATATTTACGGCACCTTGATGGGCGACCGCATAGACGCTCCATGCCGGGCTGCCGGTTGCAGGGACACGGAAATGAATCGTGTAACAGGGCAACGGCGCAGTTCAAGTGGTACAGACCAGCGACTTGCTCACAGAGCGTTCACAGATCGTACAAACTCTGTGGCCTTCTCCGCCGGGAAATCGCTCGGGTGTTCAGCGGGGGAATTCGCCGACCGCCAGCTCGGCGATCTGAGCGGCGTTCAAAGCCATGCCCTTGCGGAGGTTGTCGCCGCAGACGAAGAGATCGAGCGCGCACGGATCGTCGGGCGAGCGCCGGACCCGTCCCACCCACGCCGGATCGGTGCCGACCGCGTCGGCGGGCGTGGGGAACTCCCCCGCGGCCGGGTCGTCCAGGAGCACCACGCCGGGCGCGGTCGCCAGGATCTCGTGGGCCCGCGCCACCTCGACCTCGTTCTCGAAGGTCGCGTGGACGGAGACGGAGTGGGTGGTGACCACCGGGACCCGGACACAGGTCGCGGCCACCGCGAGCCGCGGCAGGCCGAGCACTTTGCGGGTCTCCTCGCGCAGCCCCAGCTCCTCGCTGGACCAGCCGTCCCCGGCCGGGTCCCCGGACCAGGGCACCACGTTGAGCGCCACCGGCGCCGCGAACGGCCCGGTGTCCTCGCCCACGGCCCGGCGCACATCGCCGGGCGCGGTGCCCAGTTCCGTACCGGCGACGAGGGAGAGCTGTCCGCGCAGGGCCGCGACACCGGCCCGGCCGGCGCCGCTGACCGCCTGGTACGTGGAGACGACCAGCCCGCTCAGGCCGTACTCGGCGTGCAGCGCGCCCACCGCCACGATCAGCGCGAGGGTGACGCAGTGCGGGGAGGCCACGATCCCGCGCGGACGCAGCCGTACGGCATGGGGGTTGACCTCGGGCACCACCAGCGGCACGTCCGGGTCCATCCGGAAGGCGGCCGAGGTGTCGACGACCACGGCGCCCTTGGCCGCGGCGACCGGCGCCCACTGGGCGGCGACCTGCTCGGGCACCAGGAAGAGGGCGACGTCGACGCCGTCGAGCGCCTCCTCGTCCAACGCGAGGACCTCGCACTCCTCGCCGCGCACCGCGAGCTTGCGGCCCGCCGAGCGCGCGGAGGCGACCAGCCTGATCTCGCCCCAGACGTCCGCGCGCTGGGACAGGATCCGGAGCAGCACCGCGCCGGCGCTCCCGGTCGCTCCGACGACCGCGAGCGCCGGCTTGCGGGTCATCGTCCGGTGCCCCCGTAGACCACCGCTTCGTCGGAGTCGGAGTCGAGGCCGAAGGCGGTGTGCACGGCGCGAACGGCCTCGTTGACGTCGTCGGCGCGGGTGACCACCGAGATACGGATCTCGGAGGTCGAGATGAGCTCGATGTTGACGCCGGCGTCGCTGAGCGCCTCGAAGAACCCGGCCGTGACGCCCGGGTTGGTCTTCATCCCGGCGCCGACCAGCGAGATCTTGGCGATCTGGTCGTCGTAGCGCAGCGACTCGAAGCCGATGGTCGCCTTGGCCCGCTCCAGGGCGTCGATGGCCTTGCGGCCCTCGGACTTGGGGAGCGTGAAGGAGATGTCGGTCAGCCCGGTGGAGGCGGCCGACACGTTCTGGACCACCATGTCGATGTTGATCTCGGCGTTGGCGATGGTCCGGAAGATGGCCGCGGCCTCGCCCGGCTTGTCGGGGACCCCGACGACCGTGATCTTCGCCTCGGAGACGTCGTGGGCGACTCCGGAGATGATGGCGTGCTCCACCTGCTGACCTTCCGCCCGGGTACGTGGTTCGTTGCTGACCCAGGTGCCCTGCAGTCCGCTGAAGGACGACCGCACATGGATCGGGATGTTGTATCGGCGTGCGTACTCGACGCAGCGGTGCAGCAGCACCTTGGAGCCGGACGCGGCCAGCTCCAGCATGTCCTCGAAGGAGATCCAGTCGATCTTCCGGGCCTTCTTGACCACCCGCGGGTCGGCGGTGAACACACCGTCGACGTCGGTGTAGATCTCGCAGACCTCGGCGTCGAGCGCCGCCGCGAGGGCGACCGCCGTGGTGTCGGAACCGCCGCGGCCGAGCGTGGTGATGTCCTTCTTGTCCTGGGACACGCCCTGGAACCCGGCCACGATCGCGATGTTGCCCTCGTCGAGGGCGGTGCGGATGCGGCCCGGCGTGACATCGATGATCCGCGCCTTGTTGTGGACCGAGTCCGTGATGACGCCGGCCTGGCTGCCCGTGAACGACTGGGCGTTGTGGCCCAGGTTTTTGATCGCCATGGCCAGCAGGGCCATGGAGATCCGCTCTCCGGCGGTCAGCAGCATGTCGAACTCACGGCCGGTTGGCATCGGGGATACCTGCTCGGCGAGATCGATCAACTCGTCCGTCGTGTCGCCCATCGCGGAAACCACGACAACGACCTGGTGGCCGTTCTTCTTGGCTTCCACGATCCGCTTGGCGACGCGCTTGATGCCCTCGGCATCGGCAACGGAGGAGCCTCCGTACTTCTGCACGACAAGGCCCACGTGCGCTCCTCGCTCAGTCCATTACTGCGGTCGGCTCAGTCTAACGAGCGGGCCGGATCCGCCCGGGAGGTGCCACATCGTGAGATGTCCCGCTCGCGATGCGACGGGTCCCGGGAAGGGGGGGTCGGATCCGGTCCGCTCGTGAAGGCGCACCTGCCCCTCCACCTCGCGGATACGCACGGTGTGGGACGGCTCACAGACCGCGGGCTACTTGACCGTACGCAGACCCAGCGGGCCCGCGATCTCCTCGGCCATCACCCGGCCCGCCGCGTCGGCCAGCGACTCCTCGGACAGGTCCTCGTCGGTGTCCAGGCCGTCCAGCTCCTCCAGGGGCTGGTTGAGGCGGACATGGGCGACCAGGGACTGCAGGGCGCGCAGGGTGGCGGAGGCGGTGGAGCCCCAGTTGGAGAAGTAGGAGAACTGCCACCACCACAGGGCCTCGCTGGTGCGGCCCGCGCGGTAGTGGGCGAGACCGTGGCGCAGATCGGTGACGACGTCGGCCAGGTCGTCGGAGATCCGGCACGGGACGGGCGCCTTGCGCGGCTCGTACGGGTCGAAGACCTCCGAGTACACGTCGATCGGCTCCAGCAGGACGGCGAACCGCTCGCGCAGGTCGTCGACGTCCGGCTCGGGGCCGAGGTCCGGCTCGTACCGCTCGTCCGGGACGATGTCCTCGTGCGCGCCGAGGCGGCCCCCGGCGAGCAGCAACTGGGAGACTTCCAGGAGAAGGAACGGCACGGCACTGTCCGGCTCGTCGCCCTTGGCCACCTCGGTGACCGCGACGATGAAGGACTCGACCTGGTCGGCGATCTGGACCGCGAAGGAGTCCGGATCCTGGTTGGCCGCGTGCAGCGTTGCGTCAGACATCGAGAAGTCGCCTTCCTTCAAAGGCCCGCCCGAGCGTGACCTCGTCCGCGTACTCAAGGTCTCCCCCGACGGGGAGTCCGCTGGCCAGCCGGGTGACCCGCAGGCCCATCGGCTTGATCATGCGGGCGAGGTACGTCGCCGTGGCCTCGCCCTCCAGGTTCGGGTCGGTGGCCAGGATCAGCTCGGTGACCGTGCCGTCGGCGAGCCGGGCGAGCAGCTCGCGGATGCGCAGATCGTCCGGGCCGACCCCCTCGATGGGGCTGATGGCTCCGCCGAGCACGTGGTAGCGGCCCCGGAACTCACGGGTCCGCTCGATCGCCACGACGTCCTTGGGCTCCTCCACCACGCAGATGACGGCCTGGTCGCGGCGCGGGTCGCGGCAGATGTTGCACCGCTCCTCCTGCGCCACGTTGCCGCACACCGCGCAGAACCGGACCTTGTCCTTCACTTCGAGCAGGGCGTGCGCGAGGCGGCGCACATCGGTGGGCTCGGTCTGGAGGATGTGGAAGGCGATCCGCTGCGCGCTCTTGGGACCGACGCCGGGCAGCCTGCCCAATTCGTCGATGAGGTCCTGGACCACGCCTTCGTACAACGGACTGCCTCTCGTGGGTCTTCCGGGTGCTTACGGTAGTTGGTGGGCGGGCGCCGCAGAAGGGCGGACCCGCGTTGTTCACCACTGTTCACATGGGCGGTACGGACGGCCGGGGCGCGCCCCGGCTCAGAAGGGCAGCCCCGGCATGCCACCGAGGCCCTGCGCCAGCGGGCCGAGCTTCTGCTGCTGGAGCTGCTGGGCGTTCTCGTTGGCCGCGCGGACGGCCGCGACGATCAGGTCGGCGAGGCCCTCGGTGTCCTGCGGATCGACCGCCTTCGGGTCGATGACGAGGCCGCGCAGCTCGCCGGAGCCGGTCACGGTCGCCTTCACGAGACCGCCGCCGGCCTGGCCGTCGACCTCGGTCGCGGCGAGCTCCTCCTGCGCGCGGGCGAGGTCCTGCTGCATCTGCTGGGCCTGCTGGAGCAGCTGCTGCATGTTGGGCTGGCCACCACCAGGGATCACGGTGCACTCCGTCTTCGCGTCGACTACTGCTGTCTGCTCGGTGCCGGAAGGATCCGGCACTCCGAGCCTACGTGGTCTCCCCGCGCCCTGCTCCGCAACTCTTTCGAGTGACTCGACGGAGGTTCTCCGACCTGATCAAGGCCCACTTACGGGGTGAAATCCCGGGATATCGGCCCTGGCTCCCACCATTCGGCGGTAGGAAGGGCCGTCACGTCTCGGGAAAGGCCGAAAGACGTAACTGTACGTTACGTCACCGTCACTGTCGCCGTCCGTCTGCGGTGACGTGGGATGTCGATACGCACCGCGGAGGGAGCGCCGGGTGAGCCAGCCGGAGATGCAGCCCGAGGGGCCCCCGGGACCGCCCCGGGACGAGCGCGACCTGACCGGACGCCCGTTCCCGCTCGGCGACTGGGGCGAACCCGCGGCACGGCTGGACGAGCTGTACCGGTGGGTCGAGGCGGGAGCGCTGCGCACGGCGGAGTGGTATCTGGCGGACCGGCTGTGGAAGCGGCGCGGGGCGCGGGTGCTGCGGGTGTGCACGGCGGGAGGCGCGATCGCGGGGGCCGCGCTGCCGCTGCTCGATGTGACGGGGGCGCTGTCGGGCGCCTCCGGCTGGGGCTACGTCTTCCTCCTGCTCGGCGCGGCCTGCCTGGCCTGCGACCGCTACTTCGGGCTGACGTCCGGGTGGATGCGGGACGTGGCGACGGCGCAGGCGGTGCAGCGGCGGCTGCAGGGGCTCCAGTTCGACTGGGCGTCGGAGAGCGTGCGGGAGGTGCTGGGGCCCACGGAGGGGACGGCGGGGGAGGCCGCGGAGCGGTGTCTGTCGGTGCTGCGGCGGTTCTCGGAGGACGTGACGGAGCTGGTGCGGTCCGAGACGGCGGACTGGATGGTGGAGTTCCGGTCCGGGCCGGCGCCGCTGGTGACGCAGTCCCTGGCGGCGTCGTCGCCCCGGCCGGACGCGGTGCCGGGGCCCGGGCGGTTCCCGCTTCCGCCGGGGACCCGGCCGAACATGCCGCGGCAGCGTCCGCCGGAGTCGCCGCGGTAGCGGTTCCGGGGGTGCCCCTTGTAGGCCCGGACTTCGACTGCGGGCCGGTGGTGGGCTGGTCGCGCAGTTCCCCGCGCCCCTTGTAGGCCCGGACTTCGGCTGCGGGCCGGTGGTGGGCTGGTCGCGCAGTTCCCCGCGCCCCTTATGGGCCCGGACTTCGGCCGCGGGTCGGCCTTGGTTGCTCGCGCAGTTCCCCGCGCCCCTTATGGGCACCTCCGGCCTCCGCACATCCAGCCCCTCCGGCGTTTGAGGAGCGGGGKCCGGGGCGGAGCCCCGGAGCGGGGTG
>NZ_JBJHPC010000355.1:0-7608 GCF_045257485.1 Streptomyces sp. YS-3
CCGGTGGCGGGCGACGCCACCGGCTGGTCCATGGACGAGCGGCTCTACAACCAGGTGTGGGGCATGTTCGAGGACCTGGCCCGCACCACCGCCGCGTACCGCAGCGCCGTCGATTTCGCCCGGTGGCGGGCGACGCCACCGGCTGGTCCATGGACGAGCGGCTCTACAACCAGGTGTGGGGCATGTTCGAGGACCTGGCCCGCACCACCGCCGCGTACCGCAGCGCCGTCGATTTCGCGGACTCGCGGATGGAGCAGGAGCTCGACCGGGCCCTGGCCGATCCGCGCAGCCGGATCGGCTCCACCGGCGACCTGGCCCGCCAGGAGGCCGCGGCCCGCCGCGAGCAGCTCGTCGACCGCGCGCGCGAGGCGTTCGACCGGGACGTGGCGCAGCTGACCGCCGAGTCCGAGGTCGTCGAGCCCGCCCTGCCGGCCGCGTACGCCCGCTGGGACAACCCCGTCTGGCACGCCTACCGGGTGCCGATGGAGATCCCGATGGCCCTGCGCGTCGGGGACCTGCGCCTCCCTGAGCGGCCGGAGCTGCGCATTCCGATGCTGGTGCGGCTGCCGCTGGAGCGCGGGCTGTGGATCGACTCCGGCCGCTCCGGCTCCGAGGCCGCCGCCTTCATGGACGCCGAGCAGGTCAAGCAGCTCGCCATGGAGACCGCGGTGGCGCTGGCGGCCCGGCTCCTCGCGGTGTACCCGGCGCACGAGTTCGCGGTGCACGTCGTGGACCCGGCGGGCGCGGCGGCGGGGGCGTTCGCGCCGCTCACGCGCGCGGGGGTGCTCGCCGCGCCGCCCGCGGCCGGGGCCCAGGGGGTGGCGGACGTGCTCGCCCGGCTCACCCAGCGCGTCGACCTGCTCCAGATGGCCGCGCGGGGCGGCGCCGGGGCGGACGCCCTGCCGCCCGGCACGGACACCGCCGAGCAGCTCCTGATCGTCAACGACTTCCCGCACGGCTTCGACGACCGCGCGGTCAACCAGCTGCGCTACCTAGCCGACGAGGGCTCCTCGGTCGGGGTCCATCTGCTGATGGTCGCGGACCGCGAGGACGCCGAGGCGTACGGGCCGGTGCTCCAGCCCCTGTGGCGGTCGCTGCTGCGGCTCACGCCGGTGCCGGAGGACCATCTGGCGGACCCGTGGGTGGGGCACGCCTGGACGTACGAGCCGCCGCTGGTCCCGGCCGGCAGCGCGATCCTGGAGCAGGTGCTCGGCCAGGTCGGGCAGGCGAGGCGCGCCTGGCCGCGCTGACGTCCGTCCCCTGCCGCCGGGGCCGCTCCGGGCCGCAACGACCGGCTTCTTGGTTCTTCTTTACCCTTCCCTTTACCTTCTCTTGGTGATTGGGGTAGGGTTCTTGGTGCGGAGGGGAGTACTCCCGACTGCGGCGTTCCCGTCAGTACGGACCGACCTGACCGGTTCCGGGGCGCCGGCCCAGAGGCGACGGCACGACCTGGGTGGAGGAGACCTCCGGCAGCGACGACGCTGATCTGTAGCGGTACGAAGCCGGAGGCACTGTGGACGTTTCGATGACCCTGTGGGTACTGACCATTCTCGGTCTGTGCGCCCTGATCGCGGCCGACTTCTTCATCGGGCGCAAACCCCATGACGTGTCGGTCAAGGAAGCCGGGATCTGGACGGTCGTCTGGATCGTGCTCGCCGCGCTCTTCGGAGTGGGCCTGCTGGTCTTCGGCAACAGCCAGGCGTCCGGCGAGTTCTTCGCGGGCTTCATCACCGAGAAGTCGCTCTCCGTCGACAACCTCTTCGTCTTCATCCTGATCATGGCGAAGTTCTCGGTGCCGACCCAGCTCCAGCAGCGCGTCCTGCTCTTCGGCGTGCTGATAGCCCTGGTGCTGCGGGCGGTCTTCATCGCGGCCGGCGCCGCCATCATCGCCAGCTTCTCCTGGGTCTTCTACCTCTTCGGCGCCTTCCTGATCTACACCGCGTGGAAGCTCGTCCAGGAGGCGCGCTCCGACGAGGAGGACGAGGAGTTCGAGGAGAACCGGCTGCTCAAGTCCGTGGAGCGGAAGTTCGGCGTCGCCGACCGGTACCACGGCACCAAGCTCTTCATCCAGGAGCACGGCAAGAAGGTCATGACGCCGCTGCTCGTCGTCATGCTCGCCATCGGTATGACCGACGTGCTGTTCGCGATGGACTCCATCCCCGCGATCTTCGGTCTGACCCAGGACCCGTACATCGTCTTCACCGCCAACGCCTTCGCGCTGATGGGCCTGCGCCAGCTGTACTTCCTCATCGGCGGACTGCTCAAGAAGCTGGTCCACCTCAGCTACGGCCTCTCGGTGATCCTCGGCTTCATCGGCGTGAAGCTGGTGCTGCACGCCCTGCACGAGAACGGGGTGAACGTCCCGGAGATCTCCATCCCCGTCTCGCTGGGCGTCATCTGTGGCGTGCTGGTGATCACCACGGTCACCAGCCTGATGGCCACCAGGAAGCAGACGGCGGCCGAGGCGGACGAGAAGAAGAGCGTCGGGGTCTGACCCCGGGGCGCGCGGTGCATCGGCACCGGCGCGCGCACCGGCCGAGCGGGCGCCCGGTTGCCGCGCCTCTCGGCCGGTGCTTGCTTGGACGCAGAGAGCCCCCGGTCCGCGGGGGCGCTGCGGACCAGGAGGACCCCATGAAGTTCGCGCAGATCATCGACTTCGAGACCGAGCGGGCGGACGAGATGCGCGAGCTCATCCGTCAGTACGAGGAGCGGGCCCGCTCGGAGGGCCGCAAGCTCGGCCCCACGCACCGCACCCTGCTGCGCGACCGGTCCAACCCGAACCGCTATCTGGCCGTCGTCGAGTTCGACTCGTACGAGGAGGCCATGGCCAACAGCGACGCTCCGGAGACGAGCGAGCTCGCACAGCGGCTCGCGGGCCTCTCGACGAGGCCGCCCGTCTTCACGGACTGCGATGTGGAGGAGTCGGCGGCGCTGTAGCGCCGGCGTCCCGGTGGCTCCTGGGCGGGCGCGGCCTCCGGTCGCGCCCGGGCCGCTATGGGCACCCGGCGGGGTCTCCGGCAGGAGCGCGATACAGCCCGGGCTCAGCAGCGCCACCCCGGTCAGATAGGCCGCCACGCCACACGGCGGCCCCCGCCGCGCGCGAGCGCGGTCGCTCTCAGCGGGGTCGGGGCGCCGCCCAGCACTCCGCCCGGGTTGGCGCCTCGGCGCGGTCCGGCTACCAGCCGCGCGCGTGCCACTCCGGCAGCTTGGGGCGCTCCTCGCCGAGCGTGGTGTCGTTGCCGTGGCCCGGGTACACCCACGTCTCGTCCGGGAGGACCGCGAAGAGCTTGGTCTCCACGTCGTGCATCAGGTCGGCGAAGGCCCGCGGGTCCTTGTGGGTGTTGCCGACCCCGCCCGGGAAGAGGCAGTCGCCGGTGAACAGGTGCGGGTGGCCGTGCGGGTCGTCGTAGACCAGGGCGATCGAGCCGGGGGTGTGGCCGACCAGATGGCGGGCGGTCAGCTCGACCCGGCCCACCCGGATGGTGTCCCCGTCCTCGACGAGGACGTCGGTCGGCACAGTGATGCCCTCGGCGTCGTAGCGTCCCGCGTAGGTCCGCGCGCCGGTGGCGGCGACGACCTCGGCGAGCGCCTGCCAGTGGTCGCCGTGGCGGTGGGTGGTGACGACGGACTTGATGCCGTCGTCACCGATCAGCGTCAGCAGGGTCGAGGGCTCGGCCGCCGCGTCGATCAGGAGCTGCTCGCCCGTGGCGCGGCAGCGCAGCAGATACGCGTTGTTGTCCATCGGGCCCACCGCGACCTTGGAGATCATCAGATCGCCGAGCTCGTGGACATCCGCAGGACCGCCGACCCTGACCGTTCCGCTGTACGTCATGGGCTCAGCGTAGCCCGGGGCCTACAGGGGCGGCAGGGCGGGCAGCGGGCCGCCGCTGACCTCCAGGGCAGCTCCGCTCCTGCGGCCCGCGAGCCAGCCCAGCAGGTCCCACGCGGGGCCGCCCACGGTCACCGCGGGGCCCTGGGTGCCGCCGGTGCGCAGGGTGTGGCCGTTGCCGCCGGTGAGGGTGACCGGCGGGAGCGCGGCGTGCCCCGAGAAGCGGTCGGCCAGGAACTGGATCTCGCGCCGGACGAACTCGTCGGGCAGGTCCTCCAGCTCGTAGCCGGTGCCCAGGTCGACGTGGTGCAGCTCGACCTCGATCAGCCGCCGGAAGGGGATGCGGGCGGCCTGGTCCAAGACGCCGTTGCGGAGCTCGACCGTGCGGCTCCAGTCGGCGCTCCGGGCGCCCTCCTCCTGGAAGCGGGCCGCGCTCTCGCGCAGGTCGGCGAGGTGCACGTCGAGCGGGCGCGCGGCGTCGCGCGCGATGTCGGCGTCGCGGGCCTCGGCGCTCTCGTACATGGGGCGCCCGGCGAGGACGTTCACCAGCGCGTCGGCGTTGCGGGCGAGGTGGGCGAGCACGTGGCCGCGGCTCCAGCCGGGCAGCCGTGACGGCTCGGCGAGCGCCGCGTTGTCCATTTTGCCCGCTGCGGTGAGCAGCCGTTCGGTGGCTTCCCGTACAGAGGCCAGGTCGTGCGCATGATCAATCATGGGGCCGACGATAGTCCCGCCACTCATTCGGGTGAAGCCGCTTGGACGAGTCCGTAAATCGAATGCGCGTGCTATAGGCTCGTCGGTGGCATCAGGCATCCTTGGTAATAGCAATCCATCGCCCAGGCGACCCCCCATAGTCTGAGACGGGGGTTCCGCCCCCTGCTTCTCTTCAAGAAAGGTGCGGACCGGCGTGGCCGACCGTCTCATCGTCCGTGGCGCGCGCGAGCACAATCTCAAGAACGTCTCGCTCGACCTCCCGCGCGACTCCCTCATCGTCTTCACCGGGCTCTCGGGGTCGGGCAAGTCGTCCCTCGCGTTCGACACGATCTTCGCCGAGGGGCAGCGCCGCTACGTCGAGTCGCTCTCCTCGTACGCCCGCCAGTTCCTCGGCCAGATGGACAAGCCGGACGTCGACTTCATCGAAGGTCTGTCGCCCGCGGTCTCCATCGACCAGAAGTCGACCTCGCGCAACCCGCGCTCGACGGTCGGCACCATCACCGAGGTCTACGACTACCTGCGTCTGCTCTTCGCGCGCATCGGCAAGCCGCACTGCCCCGAGTGCCGCCGGCCGATCACCCGCCAGTCGCCGCAGGCCATCGTCGACAAGGTGCTCGAACTGCCCGAGGGCAGCCGCTTCCAGGTGCTCTCCCCGCTGGTGCGCGAGCGCAAGGGCGAGTTCGTCGACCTCTTCGCCGACCTCCAGACCAAGGGCTACAGCCGCGCGCGCGTGGACGGCGAGACGATCCAGCTCTCCGAGCCGCCCAAGCTCAAGAAGCAGGAGAAGCACACCATCGAGGTGGTCATCGACCGCCTCACCGTGAAGGACTCCGCCAAGCGCCGCCTCACCGACTCGGTGGAGACCGCGCTCGGCCTGTCCGGCGGCATGGTGGTGCTCGACTTCGTCGACCTCGCGGCCGACGACCCCGAGCGCGAGCGGATGTACTCGGAACATCTGTACTGCCCGTACGACGACCTGTCCTTCGAGGAGCTGGAGCCGCGCTCCTTCTCCTTCAACTCGCCCTTCGGCGCCTGCCCCGACTGCACCGGCATCGGTACGCGCATGGAGGTCGACCCCGACCTGATCATCCCGGACGAGGACAAGTCCCTCGACGAGGGCGCCATCTCCCCGTGGTCGCTCGGCCACACCAAGGACTACTTCGCCCGGCTGGTCGGCGCGCTCGCCGACGAGCTCGGCTTCCGTACGGACATCCCCTGGGCGGGGCTGCCGCAGCGCGCCAAAAAGGCACTGCTGAACGGCCACAAGACCCAGATCGAGGTGCGCTACCGCAACCGGTACGGACGGGAGCGGGCCTACACCACCGCCTTCGAGGGGGCGGTGCCGTTCGTCAAGCGGCGCCACTCGGAGGCGGAGTCCGACGGGGCGCGCGAGCGCTTCGAGGGCTATATGCGCGAGATCCCCTGCCCGACCTGTCAGGGCTCGCGACTGAAGCCGCTGGTCCTCGCGGTCACCGTGATGGACCGCTCCATCGCCGAGGTCGCCGCGATGTCGATCAGCGACTGCGCCGACTTCCTGGGCGAGCTCAAGCTCAACGCGCGCGACAAGAAGATCGCCGAGCGCGTCCTGAAGGAGGTCAACGAGCGGCTGCGCTTCCTCGTCGACGTCGGCCTCGACTACCTCTCGCTCAACCGCGCCGCCGGGACGCTCTCGGGCGGCGAGGCCCAGCGCATCCGC
This sequence comes from Streptomyces sp. YS-3, assembly GCF_045257485.1. NCBI lineage: Bacteria > Bacillati > Actinomycetota > Actinomycetes > Kitasatosporales > Streptomycetaceae > Streptomyces > Streptomyces sp. YS-3. Next base: position 6,237 of record NZ_JBJHPC010000355.1, read on the forward strand.
CTCGCCACCCAGATCGGCTCCGGTCTGGTCGGCGTGCTGTATGTGCTGGACGAGCCCTCGATCGGTCTGCACCAGCGGGACAACCACCGTCTGATCGAGACCCTGGTCCGCCTGCGCGACATGGGCAACACCCTCATCGTCGTCGAGCACGACGAGGACACCATCAAGGTGGCCGACTGGGTCGTCGACATCGGCCCCGGCGCAGGTGAGCACGGCGGCAAGGTCGTCCACAGCGGCCCGTTGAAGCAGCTCCTCGCCAACAAGGAGTCGATGACCGGGCAGTATCTGGCGGGCAAGAAGTCCATCCCGCTGCCGGACGTACGCCGTCCCGTGGACCCCTCGCGCAAGCTCACCGTGCACGGGGCCAAGGAGAACAACCTCCGGGACATCGACGTCTCGTTCCCGCTGGGTGTGCTGACCGCCGTCACCGGTGTCTCCGGCTCGGGCAAGTCGACCCTGGTCAACGACATCCTCTACACCCACCTCGCGCGCGAACTGAACGGCGCGCGGACCGTGCCCGGGCGGCACACGCGCGTGGAGGGCGACGACCTGGTCGACAAGGTCGTCCACGTCGACCAGTCGCCCATCGGCCGTACGCCCCGGTCGAACCCGGCGACGTACACCGGTGTCTTCGACAACGTGCGCAAGCTGTTCGCGGAGACGATGGAGGCGAAGGTGCGGGGCTACCTCCCGGGCCGCTTCTCCTTCAACGTCAAGGGCGGTCGCTGCGAGAACTGCTCGGGCGACGGCACGATCAAGATCGAGATGAACTTCCTGCCGGACGTGTACGTGCCGTGCGAGGTCTGCCACGGGGCGCGCTACAACCGGGAGACGCTGGAGGTCCACTACAAGGGCAAGTCCATCGCGGAAGTCCTCGACATGCCGATCGAGGAGGCGCTGGACTTCTTCGAGGCGGTGCCGACGATCGCCCGCCACCTGCGGACGCTGAACGAGGTGGGGCTCGGATACGTCCGGCTCGGCCAGTCGGCGCCGACGCTGTCGGGCGGTGAGGCGCAGCGCGTGAAGCTGGCGTCCGAGCTCCAGAAGCGGTCCACGGGGCGGACGGTGTACGTGCTGGACGAGCCGACGACCGGTCTCCACTTCGAGGACATCTCGAAGCTGATCAAGGTCCTGTCGGGGCTTGTCGACAAGGGGAACTCGGTGATCGTCATCGAGCACAACCTCGACGTCATCAAGACGGCGGACTGGGTCGTGGACATGGGGCCCGAGGGCGGCAGCGGTGGCGGTCTGGTGATCGCCGAGGGTACGCCGGAGCAGGTCGCGTCCGTGGCGGCGAGCCACACCGGGAAGTTCCTGCGGGACATCCTGGGGGCGGACCGGATCAGCGACGCGGAGCCGGTCCGCCCCCAGG
>NZ_JBJHPC010000356.1:0-7601 GCF_045257485.1 Streptomyces sp. YS-3
GCCCCACGCGGCCACCCCTGTGGAAGGACACCTCCGCCACCGTCCCCGGCGCCGCCGACCACTGGCACTGGCACTGCACCCTCTGCCGCACCCTCTACGAACCCACCGCGTCCCACAAAGTCCGCTTCACCTACGCCCCGCTGCGGCGATAAGCACCAAGCGGCCGAACCCCAGAACGCCCCTGCGTCCAGGGCCAAGCTCCCCCTCTACAGATCCTTGTGAGGTTAGGCTAACCTACCCAAGAACTGCCAGAGGCCGACCCCGGCACGTACGAAAGCGGATCGTCATGCCCTTTTCCCGAGCGTCCCACCTTTCCCGTCGCGGCCTCCTGGCCGCCGGCAGCGCCATCGGCCTCGGGGCCGCGCTGGCCGCCTGCGGGGACGGCGACGACGACAAGAAAACGGGCGACGCGCAGAAGGCCGGGCAGAAGGCCGGGGAGAAGTCCGGCCCCTGGTCCTTCAAGGACGACCGCGGCAAGACCGTCCAGACGAAGTCCACCCCCAAGACCATCGTCGCCTTCACCGGCACCGCCGCCGCCCTCCACGACTACGGCGTCGAGGTCAAGGCCGTGTTCGGCCCGACGAAGACCAAGGACGGCAAGCCGGACGTCCAGGCGGGCGACCTCGACATCAACAAGGTCGAGATCCTCGGCAACGTCTGGGGCGAGTTCAGCGTCGAGAAGTACGCGGCCCTCGCCCCCGACCTGCTCGTCACGGACATGTGGGAGAAGGACGCCCTTTGGTACGTGCCGGACAACAGCAAGGACAAGATCCTCAAGCTCGCCCCCAGCGTCGCCCTGTGGGCCGCGCAGCTCAGCATGCCCGCCGCCCTCCAGCGCCGCGCCGACCTCGCCGCCTCCCTCGGCGCCGACCTCAAGGCCGCCAAGGTCACCGAGGCCAAGGCCCGGTTCGAGAAGGCCGCCGCCCGGCTGAAGGCCGCCACCAGGGCCAACCCCAACGTCACGGTGATGATCGGCTCCGCCAGCGCCGACCTGTTCTACGTCTCGGCGCCCAAGACCTCCGCCGACACCGCCTACTTCCAGGAGCTGGGCGTGAAGTTCGTCGAGCCGAAGGTCAACGCGCAGGGCTTCTTCGAGGAGCTGAGCTGGGAGAACGTCGGCAAGTACAAGGCCGACGTGATCATGATGGACAACCGTTCCACCGCCCTTCAGCCCGACGCCCTGAAGTCCAAGCCGACCTGGGCCGGACTGCCCGCCGTCAAGGCCGGCCAGATCACCCCGCGCACCACCGAGCCGATCTACTCGTACGCCAAGTGCGCCCCGATCCTCGAAACCCTCGCCCAGGCCATCGAGACCGCGAAGAAGGTTGCCTGACCCATGACGCTGACAGCCGAGACCGCCACCGTCCCCTTCCGTCTCTTCGATCTGAGCGTGGTACGGACCCGGCGGCTCGGCCCGTCGTTGGTGCGGATCACCTTCGGCGGCGAGCAGTTGGCGTACTTCGAGGGCGGCGGCCGGGATCAGAGCCTCTCGCTCTTCCTGCCGCACCCCGGCCAGGACGCGCCCGTCCTGCCGCCGGCCGAGGACCCGCAGACGTGGTTCGCGGAGTACCGGGCGCTGCCCGCCGACGTACGGGCCGTGATGCGCTCGTACACCCTGCGCGACCAGCGCCGTGACCCCGATGAGGTCGACATCGACTTCGCGCTCCACGAGGACGGCGGCCCGGCGTGCCGCTGGGCCGGGCGCGCCGTGCCCGGGGACCGTGTGGCGGTCCTCGGTCCGGCGGTCGCCGACAACACGGCAGTGCGGTTCCGGCCGCCGGCCGGTACGGACGGGGTCGTGCTCTGGGGCGACGAGACCGCGCTGCCCGCCGTTTCCGCCATCCTGGAGTGGCTGCCCGCCGGCACGCGCGCCCGGGTGTGGCTCGAAGTGCCGTTCAGCGGAGACCGGATGGCGCTGCCCACGGCGGCGGACGCGGACATCACCTGGCTCGTACGCGAGGAGGGCGCGACCTCCGTCCTCGATGCCGTCCGCGCCGAGCCCGCTCTCCCCGGGGTCGACCCGTACGTATGGATCGCCGGTGAGGCCTCCACCATGCGCGAGCTGCGGCGGCACTTCGTGAATGAGCGTCATGTCGACCGCAGGAACGTCACTTTCGTCGGCTACTGGCGGAAGGGGCGTTCCGAGGACCAGTTGCGCGAGGAAGAGGCCGCGTAGGGGCTGTTGCGCGGCTGCCGGTCGTATGTGGCCGGTCGCGCAGTTCCCCGCGCCCCTATAGGGGCTGCACCCAGGGGGCGAGGGCCTGTTGAGATCAAAGTTAGGTTAGGCTAACCTTACTTCTAGATCGCGGTCCTCGCCCCCTTCCTTTCTGCCCGGAGGGCCCGACGAAGTCCCCGATCCGGGAGGACAGTTCATGCGTTCGCACCTGCTCAATGACACGACGGCGGAGAGCTACCGGCGCTCCGTGACCGAAGGAGTCGAGCGGGTGGCGTCGAAACTCGCCGCGACCCGGCGCCCGTTCACCGGCGCGGGCGTCGAGGACATCGCCCCCCTCATCGACCGCGTCGACCTCGACCGGCCGCTGGGCGACACCTCCGCCGTCCTGGACGAGCTGGAGGACGTGTATCTGCGCGACGCCGTCTACTTCCACCACCCCCGCTACCTGGGCCACCTCAACTGCCCGGTGGTGATCCCCGCCGTCCTCGGCGAAGCGGTCCTCTCGGCCGTCAACTCCTCGCTCGACACCTGGGACCAGAGCGCGGGCGGCACCCTCATCGAGCGCCGGCTGATCGACTGGACCGCCGGGCGCGTCGGCTACGGACCGGGCGCGGACGGGGTGTTCACCAGCGGCGGCAGCCAGTCCAACCTCCAGGCGCTGCTGCTCGCCCGCGAGGAGGCCAAGACCGACGACCTGGCGAAACTGCGGATCTTCTCCTCCGAGTGCAGCCACTTCAGCGTCCAGAAGTCCGCCCAGCTCCTCGGCCTCGGCCGGTCCGCCGTCGTCTCGATCCCCTGCGGCCAGGACAAGCGCATGCAGACCGTGGCGCTCGCCCGCGCCCTGGAGCGCTGCGCCGCCGAGGGCAACGTCCCGATGGCCGTCGTCGCCACCGCCGGCACCACCGACTTCGGCTCCCTCGACCCGCTGCCGGAGATCGGCGAGCTGTGCGAGCGGTACGGCGCCTGGTTCCACGTGGACGCCGCGTACGGCTGCGGACTGCTCGTCTCCCCCACCCGGCGCCACCTCCTCAACGGCATCGAGCACGCCGACTCGGTCACCGTGGACTACCACAAGTCCTTCTTCCAGCCGGTCAGTTCGAGCGCGATCCTGGTCAAGGACGGCACCACGCTGCGGCACGCCACGTACCACGCGGACTACCTCAACCCGCGCCGGGCCGCCGAGGAGCGCATCCCCAACCAGGTCGACAAATCCCTCCAGACCACCCGCCGCTTCGACGCCCTGAAGCTGTGGATGACGCTGCGCACCATGGGCGCCGACGGCATCGGCTCGCTCTTCGACGAGGTGTGCGAGCTGGCCGTGGCGGGCTGGCGGCTGCTCGCCGCCGACCCGCGCTACGACGTCGTCATCGAGCCCACCCTCTCGACCCTGGTCTTCCGCTACATCCCGGACGCCATCACCTCGCCCGCCGAGATCGACCGCGCCAACCTCTACGCCCGCAAGGCGCTGTTCGCGTCCGGCGAGGCGGTCGTCGCGGGCACCAAGGCCGATGGGCGCCAGTACCTGAAATTCACCCTGCTCAACCCGGAGACGACGGTCCACGACATCGCCGCCGTCCTCGATCTGATCGCCGGCCACGCCGAGCAGTACCTGGGAGAGAACCTTGTCCACGCAGCCTCGTGAGCCGTACGACTTCATCGGGATCGGCCTCGGGCCCTTCAACCTGGGCCTGGCCTGCCTCACCGAGCCGGTCGACGAGCTCAGCGGCCTCTTCCTGGAGTCCAAGCCGGACTTCGAGTGGCACTCGGGCATGTTCCTGGAGGGCGCCCACCTCCAGACCCCGTTCCTGTCGGACCTGGTGACGCTCGCGGACCCGACCTCGCCGTACTCCTTCCTCAACTATCTGAAGGAGTCGGGCCGCCTCTACGCCTTCTACATACGCGAGAACTTCTATCCGCTGCGCACCGAGTACAACGACTACTGCCGCTGGGCGGCCGGGAAACTCTCCTCGATCCGCTTCAACCAGACGGTGAAGACGGTGACGTACGAGGACGAGGTGTACGTCGTACGCACCGAGGACGGCTCCCGGTTCCGCGCCCGGCGCCTCGTGCTCGGCACCGGCACCCCACCGTTCGTGCCCGAGCCGTGCCGGGGGCTGGGCGGCGACTATCTGCACAACTCCCGCTATCTGGAGCGCAAGGAGTCGCTCCAGAAGAAGAAGTCGATCACCCTGGTGGGCAGCGGGCAGTCGGCGGCGGAGATCTACTACGACCTGCTGAGCGAGATCGACGTCCACGGCTACCGGCTCAACTGGGTCACCCGCTCGCCGCGCTTCTTCCCGCTCGAATACACCAAGCTGACGCTGGAGATGACCTCGCCGGAGTACGTGGACTACTTCCACGCGCTGCCGGAGTCCACCCGCTACCGCCTGGAGTCGCAGCAGAAGGGCCTGTTCAAGGGCATCGACTCGGAGCTCATCGACGCGATCTTCGACCTGCTGTACCAGAAGAACCTCAAGGGCCCGGTCGGTACCCGGCTGCTGACCAACTCCTCCCTGAACGCCGCCAGTTACGACACCACCACCGGTACGTACACGCTGGGGCTGCGCCAGGAGGAGCAGGAGAAGGACTACACCCTCGACACCGAGGGCCTGGTCCTGGCCACCGGCTACCGGTACGCCGAGCCCGCGTTCCTCGAACCGGTCGCCGACCGCATCAGGCGCGACGGCCACGGCCGCTTCGACGTGGCCCGCAACTACGCCATCGACACCGCAGGCCGCGAGATCTTCCTCCAGAACGCCGCCGTGCACACCCACTCGATCACCTCGCCCGACCTGGGCATGGGCGCCTACCGCAACGCGTACATCATCGGCGAGCTCCTCGGCCGTGAGTACTACCCGGTCGAGAAGTCCATCGCCTTCCAGGAGTTCGCCGTATGAGCACCACGCACACCCCCGCCGGCATAGGCACCTTCACCGTCCGCGCCCTCGACCCCCTCAAGGACGCCGAGCTGCTGCACGGCTGGGTCACCCACCCCAAGGCCGCGTTCTGGATGATGGGGGACGCGAAGCTGGAGGACGTCGAGCGGGCGTACATGGAGATCGCGGCCGACGAGCACCACCACGCGCTGCTCGGGCTGCACGACGGCGAGCCCGCCTTCCTCATGGAGATGTACGATCCCGCCCACCGCGAGCTGGTCGGCCTGTACGAGCCCGAGCCGGGCGACGTCGGTATGCACTTCCTGGTCGCGCCGACCGGCACGCCCATCCACGGTTTCACCCGCGCGGTCATCACCACCGTGCTGGCACACCTCTTCGCGGACCCGGCGACCCGGCGGGTCGTCGTGGAGCCGGACGTGGGCAACAAGGCCGTCCACGCGCTGAACGCGGCCGTCGGCTTCGAGGTCGTCGGGGAGATCACCAAGCCGGAGAAGCGGGCGCTGCTCAGCGTCTGCACACGCGCCGCGTTCGCGCGGGCGACCGGGGGAACGACCGGGGGAACGACCGAGGGAGCGGCCCGATGACGACGACCACCGGCATCGCCGTCCCCCACCTCACCCCCGAGCTGTGGGCGCGCGCCAACCGGCTGCTGGTCCGCAAGGCGCTCGCCGAGTTCGCCCACGAACGGCTGCTGGAGCCGCGACCGCTCGGTGAGAACCGCTACGGCGTGCCCAGCGACGACGGCACCGTGGAGTACCGCTTCACCGCCACGCTGTACGCGCTCGACCACTGGCAGATCGACCCGGAGTCGGTGTCGCGGCACGGCGCCGGGGGCCGGCTGCCGCTCGACGCGCTCGACTTCTTCATCGAGCTGCGCACGACGCTGGGCCTGAGCGACGAGATCCTGCCGGTGTACCTGGAGGAGATCTCCTCCACGCTCTCCGGTACGGCGTACAAGCTCACCAAGGAGCAGATCCCGGCGGCCGAGCTCGCCCGGGCGGACTTCCAGGCGATCGAGACGGGCATGACCGAGGGCCACCCGTGCTTCGTGGCCAACAACGGACGGCTCGGCTTCGGCGCGCACGAGTACGCGGCGTACGCGCCGGAGGCCGCCGCGCCCGTCCGGCTGATCTGGCTGGCGGCGCGGCGCGACCGGGCGACCTTCACCTCGGGGGCGGGCCTGGACTACGAGACGCTGATCGAGGCGGAGCTGGGCGCCGCGACGCTGGAACGTTTCGCCGCGACGATGGCGGAGCGGGGTCTGGACCTCGCGGACTACCACCTGCTGCCGGTCCACCCCTGGCAGTGGTGGAACAAGCTGTCGGTGACGTTCGCGGCGGAGGTGGCGCAGGACCGGCTGGTGCCGCTGGGGGTGGGCGACGACAGCTATCTCGCCCAGCAGTCCATCCGTACCTTCTTCAACACGACGGACCCCTCCAAGCACTATGTGAAGACCGCCCTCTCGGTCCTCAACATGGGCTTCATGCGTGGCCTGTCGGCCGCGTACATGGAGGCGACGCCCGCGATCAACGACTGGCTGGCGGGGCTGGTGGAGCGCGACTCCGTCCTGCGCGCGGCCCGCTTCTCGATCATCCGCGAACGGGCGGCGATCGGCTACCACCACCGCCAGTACGAGCGGGCCACCGACCGCTCGTCGCCGTACCGCAAGATGCTGGCGGCGCTGTGGCGCGAGAGCCCGGTGCCGACGCTCCAGCCGGGCGAGCGGCTGGCCACGATGGCGTCGCTGCTGCACGTCGACGGCGCCGGGGCGTCCTTCGCGGGCGCGCTGATCGAGCAGTCGGGGGTGGGGGCGCGGGAGTGGCTGCGGCGCTACCTCGACGCCTATCTGCTCCCGGTCCTGCACTCCTTCTACGCCTACGACCTGGTCTACATGCCGCACGGCGAGAACGTGATCCTCGTGCTGGCGCCGGACGGCACGGTCTCGCGGGCGATTTTCAAGGACATCGCCGAGGAGATCGCGGTCATGGACCCGGACGCGGTGCTGCCGCCCACGGTGGAGCGGATCCGGGCCGACGTCCCCGACGACATGAAGCTCCTGTCCGTCTTCACGGACGTCTTCGACTGCTTCTTCCGCTTCCTGAACGCGACGCTGGTGAGCGAGGGGGTGCTGGAGGAGCCGGAGTTCTGGGGGGCCGTGGCGGAGTGCGTCAGGTCGTACCAGGCGTCGGTGCCGGAGCTGGCGGACAAGTTCAAGCAGTACGACATGTTCGCGCCCGAGTTCGCGCTGTCGTGCCTGAACCGGCTGCAGCTGCGGAACAACCGGCAGATGGTGGATCTGGGGGATCCGGCGGGGGCGTTGCAACTGGTGGGCACCTTGCGAAACCCGATCGGGACCTGACCCCCCGCCGGATCCCCCAGATCCACCATCTGCCGGTTGTTCCGCAGCTGCAGCCGGTTCAGGCACGACAGCGCGAACTCGGGCGCGAACATGTCGTACTGCTTGAACTTGTCCGCCAGCTCCGGCACCGACGCCTGGTACGACCTGACGCACTCCGCCACGGCCCCCC
>NZ_JBJHPC010000357.1:0-7586 GCF_045257485.1 Streptomyces sp. YS-3
GGGCGGGTGGGGTGGCCGATGTTGGTCCGTGTACCGGTGACGACATAGCCCTTCACGCCGCCCGCGAGGGCGTTGCGCACGGCGCCGATGTCGTCGGCGGCCGACAGGGCCAGACCGTTGGGCCAGCCCGCGGCGCGGGTCTCGGACAGCAGGGTGAGCCCGGAACCGTCGGGCAGATGGACGTCGGCAACGCAGATGTCGCGCGGGTTGCCGACGCGGGGACGTGCCTCCGCGATGGACGACGCCTCGATGACGTCCCGTACTCCGAGAGCCCACAGATGGCGCGTGACCGTGGAGCGGACTCGGGGGTCGGCGACGACGACCATGGCCGTCGGCTTGTTCGGGCGGTAGGCGACCAGGCTTGCGGGCTGCTCAAGGAGAACGGACACCAGGCCTCCTGGGGGGAAGGGTGCGGGACGGAGCCGGCTCGGGGATGAAGCCGGGGCGAACCGTGCAGATAGGGTCACTGACCTCTTCGGCAGTCAGCCCGTCCGCCTTTAGGGAATGATCACGATTTGGTGAGAAACATTTAGGGCAATTAGGACAGGCGATCGATGGGGGAGTGGCAGGACGAGCCTTGTGGGACTCACCGGGCGGCTTTCCGGGGCGCGGACCCCTGACACCGGCGGCGCGAGGGCGCCCCTCGGGGCGCGGGGCCTTGACACCTGGCGGCGCCAGAGCGCCGCTCGGGGGGCGCGGATCCCTGATACCCGCGGCGCGAGGCGCCTCTTGGGGGCGCGGACCCTTGACAGCCGGCGGCGCGAGAGCGTCCCTCGGGGGCGCGGGGCCGTGACCGGCGTCGGCGCGACGGGCCCCGACGGACACCGGCGCGCCCGACAACCCGGTGCGGCCCGCGCGCGGACGCGAGAAGCCCCCGCGGCCCGCATGCCGAAGACCGCCCGGCGCGGCGAAAGCGGAGCGCCTAGCGGGGGTCCCGCCGCTGCGGCAGCGTGACGACACCCGCGTCCCCCGACGCGGAAGGCACCGGCGGCAGCCCGGCCACCTGGCACAGCAGGTCGCACCAGGCCGCGAGATGCGCCGCGGAGTCCGGCACCCCGCCATGCCCCTCACGCGGGGTCCACGACGCCCGGATCTCGATCTGTGTCGCCGGCAGCCGCTGGGCGAGCCCGCCGAAGTAGTACGAGCCGGCCCGCGTCACGGTCCCGCTCGCCTCCCCGTACGACAGCCCCCGCGCCTCCAGCGCGCCCGTCAGCCACGACCAGCAGACCTCCGGCAGCAGCGGGTCCGCCGCCATCTCCGGCTCCAGCTCCGCCCGTACCAGCGTGACCAGCCGGAACGTGCCCTGCCAGGCGTCGTGCCCGGCCGGGTCGTGCAGCAGCACCAGCCGGCCGTCCGCGAGGTCCTGGTCGTTGTCGACGACCGCGGCCTCCAGCGCGTACGCGTGCGGCGCCAGACGCTGCGGTGGCCGGGTCGGGTCGACCTCGATCTCGGGACGCAGCCGTGCGCCCCGCAGCCCGTCGACCGCCTGGCGGAAGACGAGCGGAACGGTCCTGCCGTCCGCGCTGTCCGTGCCGCCGGCGCCATCCGAAGTTCGTCCCTGAGCGGCAGCCATGCGGGGAAGACTAGGCGGAACGGCCGCCCGGCGCCGGTAGGGACACCCGGGCCCGGCGGACGGCTTGTCGCCACGTGCGAAGATTCTGGGCGTGAACGCCAACGCACGCCCCTGGGGCCCGCCGACACAGACGTACGACTCCGCCTTCCTCAAGGCGTGCCGCCGGGAGCCGGTTCCGCACACGCCGGTCTGGTTCATGCGGCAGGCGGGGCGCTCGCTGCCCGAGTACCTGAAGGTGCGCGAGGGCATCCCGATGCTGGAGTCGTGCATGCGGCCCGAGCTGGTCACGGAGATCACGCTCCAGCCGGTACGCCGCCACAAGGTGGACGCGGCCATCTACTTCAGCGACATCGTGGTGCCGCTCAAGGCCATCGGCGTCGACCTCGACATCAAGCCGGGCGTCGGCCCGGTCGTCGCGCAGCCGATCCGTACGCGCGCGGACCTCGACCGGCTGCGCGACCTCACCCCCGAGGACGTGCACTACGTGACCGAGGCGATCGGCATGCTGACCGCCGAGCTCGGCGAGACGCCGCTGATCGGCTTCGCGGGCGCGCCCTTCACCCTGGCGAGCTACCTCGTGGAGGGCGGCCCGTCCCGCAACCACGAGCACACCAAGGCGCTCATGTACGGCGACCCGCAGCTGTGGGCCGACCTGCTCGACCGCCTCGCCGACATCACCGGCGCCTTCCTGAAGGTCCAGATCGAGGCGGGCGCCTCCGCCGTCCAGCTCTTCGACTCCTGGGTGGGCGCGCTGGCCCCCGCCGACTACCGCCGCTCGGTGATGCCGGCCTCCGCGAAGGTGTTCCGCGAGGTCGAGAAGTACGGCGTGCCGCGCATCCACTTCGGCGTCGGCACCGGCGAGCTCCTCGGCCTGATGGGCGAGGCCGGCGCGGACGTCGTCGGCGTCGACTGGCGTGTCCCGCTCGACGAGGCCGCCCGCCGCGTCGGCCCCGGCAAGGCGCTCCAGGGCAACCTGGACCCCGCGGTCCTCTTCTCGACGCCCGAGGCGGTCGAGGAGAAGACCCGCGACATCCTGGACGCGGCGGCGGGCCTGGAGGGCCACGTCTTCAACCTGGGCCACGGCGTCCTGCCGACGACCGACCCGGACGCGCTGACCCGCCTGGTGGACCACGTCCACACCCGCACCGCGCGCTGAGCTAGTTCCCCGCCGCCCGCACCGCCGAGACGGCCTTGCGGGCGGCGACCAGGACCGGGTCCCAGACCGGTGAGAACGGCGGGGCGTAGCCGAGGTCCAGGGTCACCACCTGTTCCACGGTCATCCCCGCCGTCAGCGCGACGGCCGCGATGTCGACGCGTTTGGCGGCGCCCTCGCGCCCGACGATCTGCACGCCGAGGAGGCGTCCCGTACGCCGCTCGGCGAGCATCTTCACCGTCATCAGGGCGGCGCCCGGGTAGTACCCCGCGCTGTTGGTGGACTCGATGGTCGCGGTCACGAACTGAAGGCCCGCCTCGCGCGCCTCGCGCTCGCGCAGCCCCGTACGGGCGATCTCCAGGTCGCAGACCTTGCTCACCGCCGTACCGACGACGCCCGGGAACGTGGCATAGCCGCCGCCCACGCCCGAGCCGATGATCTGGCCGTGCTTGTTGGCGTGCGTGCCCAGCGCGATGTGCCGCTCGCGGCCCGAGACCAGGTCCAGAACCTCCACACAGTCGCCGCCCGCCCAGATGTCGTCGTGGCCGCGCACCCGCATCGCCAGGTCCGTGAGCAGTCCGCCGTGCTCGCCGAGCGGCAGCCCGGCCTTCCGGGCGAGCTCGGTGCGCGGCTCGACGCCGATGCCGAGCACCACGACGTCCGCCGGGTACTCGGCGTCCTGCGTCGCCACCCCCCGGACCCTGCCGTCCTCATCCGTCAGGATCTCGGTGACCTCGGCGCCGGTGACCGTGGTGATGCCCATCGCGTCCATCGCCTCGTGGACCAGCCGGCCCATGTCCGGGTCGAGGGTGGCCATCGGCTCCTCGCCCCTGGTCACCACCGTGACCTCGTACGCGCGGCGCAGCAGCGCCTCGGCCATCTCCACGCCGATGTAGCCCGCGCCCACGATCACCGCCCGGCGCCCGCGCGTCGCGGCCAGGGTGTCCAGGAGCGCCTGTCCGTCGTCGAGGGTCTGCACCCCGTGGACGCCCGGCGCGTCGATGCCCGGCAGGTCGGGCCGGACCGGGCGGGCGCCGGTGGCCAGGACGAGCTTGTCGTACACCGTCCAGGACTCCTCGCCCGACTCCAGATCGCGGGCGCGCACCCGCTTCCCGGCCGTGTCGATCTCCACGGCCTCGGTGCGCGTGCGCAGATCGATGCCGCGCCGGCGGTGCTCCTCGGGCGTCCGCGCGACGAGATCGTCCCGCTCCGTCACCTCGCCGCCCACCCAGTAGGGGATGCCGCACGCGGAGTACGAGGTGAAGTGGCCGCGCTCGAACACCACGATCTCCAGGTCGTCCGGCCCCCTGAGCCTGCGGGCCTGTGACGCGGCGGACATCCCCGCCGCGTCACCACCGATGACCACCAGTCGCTCCGCCGCCATTGCGCACCCTCTCGTCCGGTCCTTGCGCACCTGCTCTCCTGGGGAAGATACGTACGGGAGCGCCCCGGAATTCCCCGGCGCGGCACTCGGCGCGGGGCTGTCGGCGCCGTCTGAGAGAGTGGTCGCATGGACAACTCCGCCGTCAGCGCACCGCACATCGTCGTCGTCGGAGGCGGCATCTCCGGACTCGCCGCCGCGCACCGCCTGCTGGAGTCCGGCGCGCGCGTGACCGTCCTGGAGGCCGCCGGCCGTCTCGGCGGCAAGCTGCTCGCGGGCGAGATCGCGGGCGCGCGGGTGGACCTCGGCGCCGAGTCGATGCTGGCGCGCCGCCCCGAGGGCGTCGCCCTCGCGCGCGAGGTGGGCCTCGGGGACCGGCTGACGCCGCCCGCGGCGACGGCGGCGATCTGGACGCGCGGGGTGCTGCGGCCGATGCCCAGGAACCATCTGATGGGCGTCCCGGCCGACCCCGCCTCGCTCACCGGGATCGTCTCCGCCGAGGGCCTGGCGCGTATCGCCCAGGACCACGAACTGCCCTCCACCGAGGTCGGCGAGGACATCGGCGTCGGGGAGTTCGTGGCGCGCCGCGTCGGCCGCGAGGTCGTCGACCGCCTGGTGGAACCGCTCCTGGGCGGGGTGTACGCGGGCGACGCCTACCGGCTCTCGATGCGCGCGGCCGTGCCCCAGCTCTACGCCCTCGCGCGCGAGAACGGCTCGCTGCTCGACGGCGTCGCCCGCGTCCAGGCGAAGGCCGCCGCCGGGCCGCGCGACGGCAGCCCGGTCTTCATGGGCCTCGACGGCGGCATGGGCACCCTGCCGCTCGCGGTCGCCGACGCGGTCCGCGCCGGGGGAGGCCTCATCCGCACCGGGACCCCGGTGCGCGCCCTGACCCGCACGGCCGCCGGCTGGCTGGTGCGGACGGACTCGCCCGAGGCGCCCGCGATCGAGGCGGACGGCGTGGTCCTCGCGTCCCCCGCCGGCCCGGCGTCCGCGCTGCTCGCCGCCGAGTCCCCGTCCGCAGCCGCCGAGTTGGCGACCGTGGAGTACGCCTCGATGGCCCTGGTCACCATGGCGTTCCGGCGCGCGGACCTGGAGCACCTGCAGCGCCGCTCCGGCTTCCTGGTCCCGTCCGTCGACGGCCGCACGATCAAGGCGTCCACCTTCTCCTCGTACAAGTGGCAGTGGGTCACCGACCGGGCCCCCGACCTCTTCGTGCTCCGTACCTCGATCGGGCGGTACGGCGAGGAGGAGCACCTGGAGCGCGACGACGCCGACCTGGTGGCCATGTCGCTCGGCGACCTCGGGGAGGCGGTCGGTCTCGCCGCCAAACCGGTCGCCAGCGAGGTGACGCGCTGGACCGGGGGCCTGCCGCAGTATCCGGTGGGCCACCTCGCGCGCGTGGCCCGCGTCCGCGACGCCGTGGCGAAACTGCCCGGCCTGCGGATCTGCGGAGCCGCGTACGACGGGGTCGGCATCCCCGCGTGCGTCGCCGGCGCCCGGCGCGCCGCCGACGAGATCATCGCCACGTCGACCCTGGCGCAGAACACTCAGCGTGACGCGGGACAATAGCCTCATGAGTGCACCGGAAAAGATCCCGAACGCAGGGAAGAAGGCGAAGGACCTCAACGAGGTCATCCGCTACACGCTGTGGTCCGTCTTCAAGCTGCGCGACGTGCTGCCCGAGGACCGCGCCGGGTTCGCCGACGAGGTCCAGGAGCTGTTCGACCAGCTCGCCGCCAAGGACATCACCGTCCGCGGCACCTACGACCTGTCCGGGCTGCGGGCCGACGCCGACCTCATGATCTGGTGGCACGCGGAGACCGCCGACGAGCTCCAGAGCGCGTACAACCTCTTCCGCCGCACCAAGCTGGGCCGCGCCCTGGAGCCGGTCTGGTCGAACATGGCGCTGCACCGCCCCGCCGAGTTCAACAAGGCGCACATCCCGGCCTTCCTCGCCGACGAGAACCCGCGCGACTACGTGTCGGTGTACCCCTTCGTGCGCAGCTACGACTGGTACCTGCTGCCCGACGAGGACCGCCGCCGGATGCTCGCCGACCACGGCAAGATGGCCCGCGGCTACCCGGACGTGCGCGCCAACACGGTCGCCTCGTTCTCGCTCGGCGACTACGAGTGGCTGCTCGCCTTCGAGGCCGACGAGCTGCACCGCATCGTCGACCTCATGCGTCATCTGCGCGCCTCCGAGGCCCGGATGCACGTCCGCGAGGAGGTCCCGTTCTACACGGGCCGCCGCAAGTCGGTCGCGGACCTGGTGGCGGGCCTGGCCTGACGGCCGTCCCCACCCCGTATGCCCGGTGACCGGGCCCGCCGAGACGGGCCCGGACCCACCCCTGACCCGGAAGATCAGAGAGCGGACGGCCGCAGCCCGGACCTGGGCGCCGACCGCTCGTCCAGCGACACCGGGTTCGGCTCCGGGTGCGGCGCGCACGACGCGCGCCGCACCGGCGTCCGTCCGCTCAGCAGGTAGTCCATCAGATAGCCGTTGACACAGGCGTTGGGCCCGCCGCCGATGCCGTGCGTACCGGCGTCCTTCTCGGTCACCAGCACCGACCCGGGCAGTCTGCGCTGGAGCTCCAGCGCCCCCTGGTACGGCGTCGCCGCGTCCCGTTCGGCCGCCAGGATCAGCGTCGGCGGCAGCTTCCCGCGGCGCACCCCCACGTTCACCGGCCGCTGCCGGGGCGCCGGCCAGTAGGCGCACGGCAGGTTCATCCAGGCGTTGTCCCACGTCTCGAACGGCGCGATCTCCGCGAGCGCGCTGTTGTCGCGGTCCCACACCGACCACTCCGTCGGCCAGGGCGCGTCGTTGCACTCGACCGCCGTGTACACCGCGTTCCCGTTCTCGTCGTCCCAGGCCGCCTGCGGATGCGGCGAGGCCTGCGCGATCAGCGGCTTGGGGTCGCCCTTGAGGTACGCCGAGAGCGCGGTCGCCCGCAGCGCCCAGTAGTCGTCGTAGTACCCGGCCTTCAGGAAGGCCGACTGGAGCTGGCCGGGGCCGACCTTGCCGCCCGCCGGCTCCTCGGCGAGCCGGGCGCGCACCTTCTCGAAGTTCTCCAGGACCTGCTCGGCCGTGGTGCCCAGGTGGTACACGCCGTCGTGCCGGGCGACCCAGGCACGGAAGTCCTCCCAGCGGCTCTCGAACGCCAGTGACTGGTCGAGGTTGTTGCGGTACCAGATCTGCCTGGGGTCGGGGTTGACCGCCGAGTCGAAGACCATCCGGCGCACATGGGAGGGGAAGAGCGTGGCGTACACGGCGCCGAAGTACGTGCCGTAGGACGCGCCCACGAACGTCAGCTTCCGCTGTCCGAGCGCGGCCCGCAGCACATCGAGGTCGCGCGCGTTGTTGAGGCTGGTGTAGTGCCGCAGCGCCGCGCCCGCGTTGCGCGCGCAGCCCCGCGCGTACGCCCTGGCCTGCGCGATCCGCTCCAGCTTGTACGAGGGCGAGGGGTCGGTCGGGGCGGGGG
>NZ_JBJHPC010000358.1:0-7550 GCF_045257485.1 Streptomyces sp. YS-3
GGTGGCGGGGGGCGGGCGCCGGGCGCGGCGGTCGCTTCTCCCACTCGGGCCTGCCCATCACCACGAGCGGGTCGAACATCACGACGACGCCCGCGAGCACCAGGAAGGCCACGGGGCCGATCAGCATCGGCGCCAGCACGGTGGCCGGGGAGTCCCCGGTGGCGGTGCCCGCACCCTCGTGCAGATGGACGCTGAGCGCGGCCATGCCGGTGTAGTGCATACCGCTCACGGCCAGGCCCATGACGACGCTGGCGCCGAGGCTGGCCAGGAAGCCCCGGACGGAGACGGCCGCCCAGAGCGCGGCGGTGGCGGCGACGACCGCGATGACTACGGAGAGGCTGACGGTGAGGGTGTTGTACGCGAACTCCCCGTGCAGTCGAATTCCGGCCATGCCGAGGTAGTGCATCGACGCCACGCCGAGCCCGGTGATGGTCCCGCCGGTGACCAGTGCCAGGGGCGTGGCGCCCCGGTAGCCGACGATGAAGATGCCGATGCCGACCATCACGACGGCCAGGCCCAGACTGGCGAACGTGATCGGCCGGTCGTAACCGAGCACCTCCTGACGGACCGAGAAGCCCATCATCGCGATGAAGTGCATGGTCCAGATGCCGGAGCCTATGGAGGTGGCCCCGAGCGCCAGCCACAGCGCTCTGAAGGGCCGGTCGGCCCGTAGGGACCTGGCGGTGCAGCGCAGCCCGAGCGCGCCGCCCAGACAGGCCATGAGGAACGCCACCACCGGCGTGACGAGTCCGTAGGTGAAACCGTCGACCGTCCCGTGCATATGTGTGCCCTTCACCCCGTACCGACTACCGACTGAAGAGGCCCACTGCTGTCGCCGAGGCCCTGGTTCGGGGCGACATTAAGGCTCGCCGAGCGACAGGCAAACATTTTCGCGCCAATTTGTCGACACCTTGAACCGGGAGGGCCGGTTTTCCGTAGTTCCACGAGAGCAAACGGACCCCGGTCCGCCGGGCGGCGAACGGCCCCCCGGTGACCGGACGGACCGGGCCCCGGCGCCGGCCCGGCGGGCGTTGTCAGTGGCGCGCCGTACGGTGACGGCATGGACAGCGACGTGCGGTTCGAGGGCGCCCCGCGGGGGCCGGGGCGGGTGGAGTGGGCGGTCGTCGGCGGCGGCATCGGCCCGCTGCTGCTGGCCGCGACCGACCAGGGGCTGGTGAGCGTGGTCTTCCACGCCCGCGAGACGGTCCGGGACAGGGCCCTGCGGGGCCTGGCCGCCCGGCTGGGGGCCGAACCGTCCCCGGCCCGCCGCGACGGGACGGGTCCGCTCGCCGAGCCCATACGGCAGCTGGAGGCGTACTTCGCGGGCGACCTGCGCGTGTTCGACCTCCCGCTGGACTGGTCACTGTCCTCCGGCTTCAACCGGCAGGTGCTGCAAGAACTGGAGGCGACCGTTCCGTACGGGACGGTGGTGGGGTACGGCGACCTCGCCGACCGGGTCGGCCGGCCCGGGGCGGCGCAGGCGGTGGGCGCCGCCATGGGGTCCAACCCGCTGCCCGTGGTGGTGCCCTGCCACCGGGTGGTGGAGAGCGACGGCGGACTGGGCGGGTTCGGCGGCGGCCTGGAGACCAAGCGGCGGCTGCTCGCCCTGGAGGGGGTGCTGCCGCAGCCGCTGTTCTGAGCCCTCCGGGGCGGCCCGCCGACCGGCGGAGCCACAGGGTGGCTACAGGCTGATGTGGTACGCCTTGCGCAGCGTCTCGTGCACGGTCCAGGTCGTCCGGTCGCCCTCCCGCAGCACGCACGCGTCGCCCGGGCCCAGCTCCAGGGTGTCGCCGTCCGCCACCTCGACGGTCGCCCGTCCGCCGACCACCACGAAGAGCTCGTTCGCCTCGGTGTCGGTCACCACACCGGGCGTGATCTGCCAGATGCCGCGCACCTGCTTGCCGTCGGGCGACTCCCAGAGCACCTTCCCGGTGACCTCCGGGGTGCCGGAGACGATCTGGCCGGGGTCCAGGGGCTCGGGCTCCAGCTCGGCGTCCGGGATGTGGACAACGAAGGAGGCCGGTGCGAGCGCGTCGGCGGAAGGGGTCTCGATGTGATCATTGGTCGTCATGGCGCGCCAATCTAGCCAGGTGCCGTGCCGACCCCGACGCCGCCTCTGGCCGGAACCGCCGACCGGGAGCAGACTCCTGCCGAGTGGGTCGCGGGGGCGGGCCCCGTAGGCCTCGCGGCCACCGCCTCCGCGGACCTCGTACCGCGCGCCTCGCACGGGTGATCGCCCCGGGGACGTTTACGCGGTGCGCGGGCGCGCCAGGGATGGGGCATGTCCTACGACGACGTACTCAAGGTGTCCGCCGAGGTGCGGGAGGCCCTGGCCCAGGGGCGTCCCGTGGTCGCTCTGGAGTCCACGATCATCGCCCACGGACTGCCGCGCCCGCGCAATCTGCGGGTGGCGACGGAGCTGGAGGAGCTGGTCCGGGCCCAGGGCGCCGTTCCCGCCACGGTCGCGGTGCTGGACGGGCGCCCCCATGTCGGCCTGGACAAGGACCAGTTGGAGCGGGTCGCGGGCGGCGGTCTGCGCAAGCTGGGCCACCGCGATCTGCCGATGGCGCTGGCCACGGGCGCGAGCGGGGCCACCACGGTCTCCGCGACCGCCTACCTGGCGCACTGGGCGGACATCCGCGTCTTCGCCACCGGCGGGCTTGGCGGGGTCCACCGCGGCTGGACCGAGACCCAGGACGAGTCGGCGGACCTCCAGCTCCTGGCCCGTACCCCGGTGGCGGTGGTGTGCGCGGGAGTGAAGTCGATCCTCGACGTGCCGGCGACGCTCCAGCGGATGGAGACGCTCGGCATCGGGGTGATCGGTTACGGGACGGACCGCTTCCCCGGCTTCTATCTGGCCGACTCCGGCGAGCCGGTCGACTGGACGGTGCACACCCCGCGGGAGGTCGCCGACGTCCTGCGGTCCCATGAGGCGATCGGCCCCGATTCGGCGCTGATCGTGGCCAATCCGGTCCCGGAGGCCGAGCAGCTCGATCCGGAGCTGCACGACCGGGTGCTGGCCGAGGCCCTGGCCGCCTGCCGCGAGCAGGGCGTCACGGGCCAGGCCGTCACCCCGTTCCTGCTCGACCATCTGGTGCGGCACACCGGCGGGGCGTCCCTGGAGGCGAACGTGGCGGCGGTGCGCGGCAACGTACGGCTGGCGGCGGCGATCGCGGCGGCGCTGTGACGGACGCGCCCGCCGGGCCGGAACCGGCTGCTCCGCGAGGCCTGCTGGTCGTCGGGGACGTGGTGACCGATGTCGTGGCCCGGCATCGCGGGCCGCTGGCTCCGGCCACGGACACGGCGGCCGAGATCCGCACGGTTCCGGGCGGGGCGGGCGCCAACGCGGCCTGCTGGGCGGCCCGTTCGGGCTGCGCGGACGTGCGCGTCCTGGGCCGGGTCGGGAGCGACGCGCTGGACTGGCACGAGCGGCGGCTGCGGCGGGCGGGCGTACGGCCGCTGCTGATCGCGGACCCGGTGGCGCCCACCGCCACCGTGGTCTCGCTGGTCGACGCCGCGACCGCCGAGCGCACCTTCCTCACCGACAGCGGCGCCGTGCTGCGCATATCCCCCGCCGACTGGGACCCGGCGTTCCTGGACGGCGTCGGACGGCTGCATCTCTCGGGCTATCTGTTCTTCGCCGACGCCAGCCGTGAACTGGCCCGCACCGCGTGCCGCTCGGCACTGGAGGCCGGGGTCCCGGTGAGTCTGGACCCGGCGTCGGCGGGGTTCCTGGCCGAGCTGGGCGTCGAGCGGTTCCTGGCCGCGGCCGGGGGCGTCCAGGCGCTGCTGCCCAACGCCGACGAGGCGCGGCTGCTCAGCGGCCTCGCCGAACCCGCCGGGGCGGCGGCCGAGTTGAGCCGAAGGTTTCCGCTGGTGGCGGTGACGCTCGGGGCGGTCGGGGCGCTGGTGGCGGTGGGCGGTGAGATCGTCGCCCGGGTGGCGGCGCCGGAGCCGGACACGGCCGCCGTCGACTCGACGGGCGCGGGCGACGCCTTCACGGGCGGCTTCCTCGCCGCGCTCCTCGCGGGCGCGGGCCCGGCCGAGGCGGCGCAGGCCGGCTGCCGGGCGGGCGCGCTGGCGGTGACCGTGGTGGGCGGACGGCCGCCGGAGCACGACTGATCCGCTAGCCGGCCCCGCCGTCCCACGCCGGGTGTTTCGGATCGTCGGCGCGCACGACGACGTCAGCGGCCTCGGCGGGCCGCACCTCCTCCTCGTACCGCTCGAACGCGGGGAGCGTCCACCGGTCCCGCTCCGGCGTGCGCCGCCGCAGCGCGCCCGGCGAGAGACGGAGGTGGACGGTGAGGTCGAAGGGGAACCAGCGCCCCAGCAGCAGCGGCCCGTGCACCACCAGCACGCCCCCTTCCGGGAGGACCCGGTACTCGCTCCGCGTCGCCCGGTCGGTCACCGGGTCCCAGAGGTCGGGCAGCACCCGGCCGCTGCCCCCGGCCTCCAGCGGGTCGAACACCTCCCGCCAGAGCGCCGCCGTGTCGAACCAGCCGTCGGCGTAGCTGTCCGGGTCCTCGCGGCCGTACTCGAAACGCAGCGAGGCGGGCCGCAGGAAGCCCTCGGTGGACAGGACGAGCACCGAACGGCCCCGTAGACGCAGCGCCTCGGCCAGTGCGTGCGCCAGTTCACCGGGCCCAGCCGCGGGCGCGCCGTCGACGCCGACGCGCAGCCAGGGGCCGCCGCCCTCGGACCGCGCGTCCACGGCCCGTTCCGCCAGGGCCTCGGTCAGCCGTTCCCATGTGATCGCTTCGAGTCGCACGCCTCCATGATGCGGGCCGCTCGCGCGTACGCGGCGGGGGCCCGGGGTGTGATGCGCTCACGCGCCCCGCAGCGCCGCCGCCACGGGCCCCTCGCCCGTCACCTCGATCCGTCCCGCCTTGACGCCCTCCTCGACCGTCAGCGCGCCCTCCGCGAGCGCGCGGCAGGTGTCGGCGTCCAGGACGAGCCGGGCGTCGGCGTCCGGCGCCGGCCCCTCCCCGTACACCGCATCGCCGACGCCGTCCACGGCTGCTCCGCCCCCGTCGGTCCGGACGTGGAACTCGCCCTCGTCCAGCCGTACGTCGAGGACCGCCGGACCGCCCGGGAGGCGGCGCAGCAGCGGGATCAGCGGGATCGCGAACCAGTGCGCCCGCACGGCGTCGGTGGGCCGCCGCTCGGCGAGGTCCGGCGCGCCCCAGGCGGCGAGGGCGGTCAGCACGGGCAGCAACTCACGTCCGCGCGCGGTCAGTTCGTACACCGTCGCGGCTGCCGGCGGGGGCAGCCTGCGGCGGGTCGCCAGCTCCTCGCGCTCCATGTCCTTGAGGCGGGAGGCCAGCACGTCCGTGGAGACGCCGGGGAGATCCGCGTGCAGATCCGTATAACGACGCGGTCCCGCGAGGAGTTCCCGGACGATCAGCAGCGTCCACCGGTCCCCGACGGCATCGAGGGCGCGGGCAGCGGCGCAGTACTGGTCGTAGCTTCTACGGCGTGGCTGACGTGGCATACGACGCAGTCTAGACAAGATGTTGGACTTTCCAAGCTCCCACTTGGTAAAACCAAGTGACGCACATTCGAGTGACGCAGGACAGGCGAGTCACACCAGAGGGATCTGGGCACCTCGGGAGGGCCACGGCATGGAGTTCCGGCAGTCGAGCAAGCTGAGCGAGGTCTGTTACGAGATCCGCGGCCCGGTCATCGAGCAGGCCAACGCGCTGGAGGAGGCGGGCCACAGCGTGCTGCGCCTCAACACCGGCAACCCGGCGCTCTTCGGCTTCGAGGCACCCGAGGAGATCCTCCAGGACATGATCCGGATGCTGCCGCGGGCCCACGGCTACACGGACTCGCGCGGCATCCTCTCGGCGCGGCGCGCCGTCGCCCAGCGCTACCAGGCGATGGGGCTGCCGGACGTCTCCGTAGACGACGTCTTCCTCGGCAACGGCGTCTCCGAGCTGGTCTCCATGGCCGTGCAGGCGCTGCTCGAGGACGGGGACGAAGTCCTCATCCCCGCGCCCGACTTCCCGCTCTGGACGGCCGTCACCAAGCTCGCGGGCGGCAGAGCCGTCCACTACATCTGCGACGAGTCGGCCGACTGGTACCCCGACCTCGACGACATGGCGTCGAAGATCACCGACCGCACCAGGGCGGTCGTCATCATCAACCCCAACAACCCCACGGGCGCGGTGTATCCCAAGGAGGTCATCGAGGGCATCCTCGACCTGGCCCGCCGCCACCAGCTGATGGTGTTCGCCGACGAGATCTACGACCAGATCGTCTACGACGACGCCGTCGCCCACTGTGCCGCTGCCCTCGCTCCCGACCTGGTCGTCCTCACCTTCAGCGGGCTGTCCAAGACGTACCGGGTCGCGGGGTTCCGCTCCGGCTGGCTGGTCGTCAGCGGCCCCCAGCAGCACGCCAGGAACTACCTGGAGGGGCTGACCATGCTCGCCTCCATGCGGCTGTGCCCCAACGCACCCGCCCAGTACGCGATCCAGGCGGCGCTCGGCGGCCGTCAGTCCATCAAGGAGCTGACCGCGCCCGGCGGCCGGCTGCACGAACAGCGCGACCGGGCCTGGGAGAAGCTGAACGAGATCCCCGGGGTGTCCTGTGTGAAGCCGAAGGGCGCGCTGTACGCGTTCCCCCGGATCGACCCCAAGGTTCACCCGATCGAAGACGACGAGAAGTTCGTCCTTGACCTGCTGCTGCGGGAGAAGATCCAGGTCGTGCAGGGGACGGGCTTCAACTGGCCGCGCCCGGACCACTTCCGGATCCTGACGCTGCCGCACGCCGACGACCTGGACGCGGCCATCAGCCGGATCGGACGCTTCCTCAGCGGATACCGGCAGTGAGCACCGCCGGGACCGGCCCGGTTTGCCCGGGCGGCCATTGAGGGATCCAGGAGAGGGGGGCTGACAGGGGGGCGCGCGTGAGGGAGGCGGGCCATTCTCGTCATAGAACCCAGAAGACGGCACCGCTGCGGCGACTGCGACCGGGGCCCCCTCCCCCGGCTGGTTCCGGACACGGGCGCGCCGCGCTGCCTGGACTGCGCCGACCTCGGACACCTCGTGTTCCTGCCGCGCGGCGACACGGCCCTGACGCGCCGCGCCCGCGAGGAGAGCACGCTCTCGGCGGTCGTGATCCGCTTCAACCGCCGACGGCGCCGGTACGAACGCCGGGGCGTGCTCGTCGAGGAGGCGGCGCTCGCCGTCGCCGAGGAGCGCTGTCTGGCCGACGCGGAGGCCCGTGCGCGCCGCCGCGCCCGCGACGCGCTCCGACGCGCCGCCGAGGACGTCCGCTTCACCGCGGCCCTGGAGGCCGAGATCCTGCGCCTGTTCCCCGGCTGCCCGCCCGCACGGGCCCACGACATCGCGGTCCACGCCTCGGTGCGCGGCAGCGGCCGGGTGGGCCGCACGGCGGCGGGCCGCGCGCTGGACGAGGACGCGGTGACGGCGGCGGTCCGCGCCTCCGTACGCCACCTGGACACGCCCTACGACCAGCTCCTGATGGCCCGGGTGCCGCGCACGGAAGCGTGGACCGCGATGTCGTGGGCCCGTGCGGGCGGGCAG
>NZ_JBJHPC010000359.1:0-7515 GCF_045257485.1 Streptomyces sp. YS-3
TACCCGTACCCGCCCCCGTCAGTTGGTCGACGTTTCCGGCTTGGGCCCTTCTGCCACGGATATACGGGCGTGGGCTTCACGCCGCCGATCGCCTGCGGGGGCTCGGCGGCCGGGGTCGAGGCGGCGGGTGCCGGTTCGGACGCCCCGTCCGGGACTCCCGTCGTCGGCCCCTTCGTGGCCCAGTCCCGCAACGCTCCGGACTCGACCTCGATCTCCGCGCTCAGCGCCGCCAGGTCGTCCTCGGCGAACTGCCGGGCCCGGTCCCGGGCCGCCCAGCGCAGCGAGTCCGCAGCGTGCGTGATCCGCTCCGTGCGCTCGCGCAGCTCCGGCATCCGTTGGGCTATGCGCTGCTTGTCGGGCTCGCGCTCCAGACGCTTGAGCTCGCCGTCCAGCTCGTGCCCATGGCCGCTCAGCCGCTCGAAGAGGGTCAGCGACTCCTTCAGGGACGCGTCCTGGTCCACGCCCGCGTGCAGCGCGTCCTGGGTGGCCCGCATCGAGGTGCGCAACGAGAGCCGCAGCTGTGCGAGCTCGCCGCCCACCCCGATCTGGCCGACGCTCTTGGCCCGCAGGGTGGTGTCCTCGACGGCCTTGCGGGCCTGGGTGACCGTGCGCTCCACGCCCCGCTTCGCGGCGCCGACCGCCTTCACCGTCATATACACGCCCAGCACGACGAAGGCCACGAACAGCAGAGCCATGATCGTGATCGCGGCTTCCATGAACGTCCCCTCGTCGGCGATCGGCCTGACTTCACCGGCGCGCTCCGCCGGCTCCCTCCCACCGTAAACGGAACGGGCGGGCTGGGGGTTCCCCGGCAACCCCCAACCTGCCCGTAGGGGAACCCCCCAGTACCGCTCAGCCGGTCACGCGGGAACGATGTTCACCAGCTTCGGCGCCCGCACGATGACCTTGCGGATCCCGGCGCCGCCCAGCGCCGCGACGACCGCCTCGTCGGCCAGGGCCAGCTTCTCCAGCTCCTCGTCGGAGATGCTCGGCGGGATCTCCAGACGCGCCTTGACCTTGCCCTTGATCTGCACGACGCAGGTCACGGTCTCGTCGACGACGTACGCGGGGTCCGCGACCGGGAAGTCCTGGTGGACGACCGAGTCCTGGTGGCCCAGCTTGCGCCACAGCTCCTCGGCGATGTGCGGGGCCAGCGGCGCCACCAGCAGCACCAGCGGCTCGGCGACCGAGCGCGGCAGCGGGCCGCCCGCCTTGGTCAGGTGGTTGTTCAGCTCGGTGATCTTGGCGATGGCGGTGTTGAAGCGCATCTCCGCCAGGTCGCCGCCCGCACCGTCGATCGCCTTGTGCAGGGCGCGCAAGGTCGCCTCGTCCGGCTCGGCGTCGGTGACGGTGACCTCGCCGGTCGTCTCGTCGACGATGTTGCGCCACAGCCGCTGCAGCAGGCGGTACTGGCCGACCACCGCGCGCGTGTCCCACGGACGCGACACGTCCAGCGGGCCCATCGCCATCTCGTACAGGCGCAGGGTGTCCGCGCCGTACTCGGCGCAGATCTCGTCCGGAGTGACCGCGTTCTTCAGGGACTTGCCCATCTTGCCCAGCTCGCGCTTGACCGGCTCGCCCTCGAAGAAGAACTTGCCGTCGCGCTCCTCGACCTCGGCGGCCGGCACCGGGAAGCCGCGGGCGTCCCGGTAGACGTACGCCTGGATCATGCCCTGGTTGTACAGCTTGTGGAACGGCTCGGCGGACGAGACGTGCCCCAGGTCGAACAGGACCTTGGACCAGAAACGGGCGTACAGCAGGTGCAGCACGGCATGCTCGGCGCCGCCCACGTACAGGTCGACGCCGCCGTGCGGCTGGCCCTCGCGCGGGCCCATCCAGTACTGCTCGATCTCGGGGTCGACCAGCTTCTCGCTGTTGTGCGGGTCCAGGTAGCGCAGCTCGTACCAGCAGGAACCGGCCCAGTTGGGCATGGTGTTGGTCTCGCGGCGGTACGGGCGCGGGCCGCGGCCGTCGCCCAGGTCCAGGGTGACGTTCACCCAGTCCTCGTTGCGCGACAGCGGGGTCTCCGGCGAGGTGTCCGCGTCGTCCGGGTCGAACGTGCGCGGCGAGTAGTCCTCGACCTCGGGCAGCTCCAGCGGCAGCATCGACTCGGGCAGCGAGTGGGCGACGCCGTCCTCGTCGTAGACGATCGGGAAGGGCTCGCCCCAGTAGCGCTGGCGGCTGAACAGCCAGTCGCGCAGACGGAAGTTGACGGTGCCCTCGCCGATGCCGCGCTCGGCCAGCCAGTCGGTGATCTTCGCCTTGGCGTCGGTGACGCCCAGGCCGTCCAGGGAGATCTCCGCGTTGGCGGAGTTGACCAGCTTGGCGTCGTACGAAGCGAAGGCCTCGTCCCAGGTGTCGGCGTCGGTGCCGCGGTCGTCCGACGGCTCGACGACACAGCGCATCGGCAGCTCGAAGGCGCGCGCGAAGGCGAAGTCGCGGGTGTCGTGCGCCGGAACGGCCATGATCGCGCCGGTGCCGTAACCCATCAGGACGTAGTCCGCGACGAAGACGGGGACCTTGTCGCCGCTGACCGGGTTGACCGCGTACGCGCCGGTGAAGACGCCGGTCTTCTCCTTGGCGTCGGCCTGGCGCTCCACGTCGGACTTGGACGCGGCGAACGCGCGGTACTTGGCGACGGCTTCGGCCGGGGTGGCGTGGCCGCCGGTCCACACCTCGTGGGTACCCTCGGGCCAGGCGGCCGGGACGATCGCGTCGACCAGCTCGTGCTCGGGCGCCAGCACCATGTAGGTGGCGCCGAACAGGGTGTCCTGGCGGGTGGTGAAGACGGTGATGGCGTCGGCGCCGCCGGCGACGGTGTCGACGGCGAAGTCCACGCGCGCGCCCTCGGAGCGGCCGATCCAGTTGCGCTGCTGCAGCTTGATGGCCTCGGGCCAGTCCAGCGCGTCCAGGTCGTCCAGCAGGCGGTCCGCGTAGGCGGTGATGCGCATGTTCCACTGGCGCAGCTTGGCCTTGAAGACGGGGAAGTTGCCGCGCTCGGAGCGGCCGTCGGCGGTGACCTCCTCGTTGGCCAGTACGGTGCCCAGGCCCGGGCACCAGTTGACCGGCGCGTCCGAGGCGTACGCCAGGCGGTAGCCGCCCAGGACGTCGGAGCGCTCGGCGGGGCTCAGCTCGCTCCACGCGCGCGTACCGGGAGCCTGCCGCTCACCGCTCTCGAACTGGGCGACCAGCTCGGAGATCGGGCGGGCCTTCTTCGCCTCGGTGTCGTACCAGGAGTTGAAGATCTGGACGAAGATCCACTGCGTCCACTTGTAGTAGTCCGGGTCGATCGTCGCGAAGGAGCGGCGCCGGTCGTGGCCCAGGCCCAGGCGGCGCAGCTGCGCCTTCATGTTCTCCATGTTGGCCTCGGTGGAGGCGCGCGGATGCGTGCCGGTCTGCACCGCGTACTGCTCGGCGGGCAGGCCGAAGGCGTCGAAGCCCAGCGTGTGCAGCACGTTGTGGCCGGTCATGCGCTGGTGGCGGGCGAAGACGTCCGTCGCGATGTAGCCCAGCGGGTGGCCGACGTGCAGCCCCGCACCCGAGGGGTACGGGAACATGTCCATGATGAACTTCTTGGGCCGGGCGACGACCGCCGGGTCCCCGGCCAGGTCACCGCTGGGGTTCGGCGCCGCGTAGGTGCCGTGGGCGTCCCAGAAGTCCTGCCAGCGTGCCTCGATGTCGGCGGCCATGGCGGCCGTGTAGCGGTGCGGCGCCACCGGCTCTGCGGCAGCGGAATTCGTCTCGCTCATGATCCTTAAAGCTCCATCGATCGTCTCTGCCAGCGGCTGCGACATTCACCAAACGAAAAAGCCCCTCGCACAGGAGGGGACGCCGCGCCGATTCCGACCGGCTCTTTTCATCGGTCGGGACTGATCAGCGCGGCTCGCTAAGCAGAAGGCGTACGGCACGCATGGCGTCAGGGTACCGCAGGCCCCGCACGGCCCGCACTGAGCGTTCACGAGGCGCCTCAACGAGCGCGGCCGGAAGAGGTTACTCCGCGTACCGACCTCTTCTGGGGCAACCACTCAAACGCCGTACTGCTTGGTATGAGGCGACCTAGCATGCGGCCACGGGACCACTTTGCTGAAAGTTTCGGAGTCGCCCCATGAACCCTCACAGTCCCCGCTCCACCCCGACACTGAAAATCCCGTCCCTGAAAGGACGGGTGAAAGGAGGGGCGTCCGGTGCGGTGCTCATCGCCTCGGCGGTGCTCATACCCGTGCTCGCCGCCACGACCGGCGGCGGTTTCCGTGCCGCGCTGGACTTCACCACCGGCGTCCTGTCGCTGGTCTGCCTGACCGCCTCGGTCGTCTGGGGCCTGCTCGCCACCGACCGGCTGCTGATGACGACGCGCCACCGGCTCGTCGCCCAGGCCGTGCACCGCGCGACCGCGGTGTCCTCGATCGGCTTCCTCCTGGTCCACATCACCGTCAAGATCGCGGTCGGTCATGTGGGCCTGCTCGGCGCCCTGGTCCCCTTCGGGCTCGGCGTCACCGGCTCGGACGGGCTGATCGGCCTCGGCTCCCTCGCCGCGGTCCTCATGGTCGTCACGGCCGCCACCGGCGCCCTGCGCAGTGCCTTCGCCAATCCCGACCGGGTGGCGGGCCACTGGCGCTCGGTGCACATGCTGGCCTACCCGGCCTGGTGCTTCGCGCTGGTCCACGGTCTGTACGCGGGCCGTCAGGCGGCCGGCTGGGTCGTCACGCTCTACAGCCTGTCGCTGGCCGGTGTGGCCGGCGCCCTCGTCGTCCGCTCGCTGCCGCGCCCGGCGCGCCGGCGTCTCGTCCGGTGGCTGGCGCCGCTCCTCGCGCGCGTGGAGACGGCCCAGGCGATCGCCCCGGACGCCTCCACCCCGCAGCCGCACCCGGCCGATCCCGCCTCTCCCCGCTACGAGGCGCCCGCGCCGCATCCGTACCCGACGGACGCGTTCGCGACCGACCGCTTCACCGCCGAGCGCGACCCGGCCGACCCGCCGACGGCCGATCCGTACGAGAGCCAGGAGCTCTACGGGACCGGCCCGCGGCGTGCCGTGCCCGCTCCGGCGCCCGCGCCGGGCATCTCGGCCGCCTACCGGGCGGTCTCCCTGGCGCCCGCGCCGCCCTCGTACGCCCCGAGCTGGCCGACGCCCACCCCGCGTCCGCCGGAGAACATGCCGCTCCAGGAGAACGGCTTCGCGGACCTCGGCGGCGGCACGGCAGACAGCGGCCCCGCAGACCCCGGCCTCTCCGGCCCGGCCTACACCGGACCGGACTACGGCACCACGGGCTACGACACCGCGGGCTACAACGCGACGGCCTACGGCACGACGGACTACGACTCCACGGCCTACGGCGCCGGCGCCGCGCCCTACGGCGGGGCGGTCCCGGGCGGTTTCGACGAGACCGCGCCGCTGCCCACCGTCCCCTACGAAGAAGGCGGCGCCGCCTTCGAGGCTCCGGGGCCGTTCCCCGGGCCGGCCGCGCCGCAGCCGGAACCCTCCCCCCAGTCCAGCCCGTTCCACCAGCCCGTCGCCGGTGAGCCCTGGAACAGCCCCGCAGGAGACCGCCCGTGAACGCGCCACTCCCCGACGTCCCCGAGGTGCGGGTCGTCGGACTCCCGCAACTGACCGCGGGGTTCGACCTCGTCGAGCGGCTCGGCCTCGACATGCACCTGAAGGTGCACGGCCCGCTGGAGCCGGTTCCCGGCGAGCAGCTGGCCCAGCTCGCCGAGGACATATCGCTCAACGGGCGCGGTGGCGCCGGGTTCCCGTTCGCCCGCAAGCTGCGGGCGGTCGCCAAGTCCGCGATCCGGCGGGGTGTGCGTCCGGTCGTGGTGGTCAACGCGAGCGAAGGAGAGCCCGCCTGCCGCAAGGACACGGTCCTGGTGAACCGCGCCCCCCATCTGGTCCTGGACGGCGCTCTGCTGGCCGCTGAGGCCCTCGGAGCCCGCACCCTGGTCGTCGCCGTGACCCGGGACTCCACGGAGGCCTCGATCCGCGCCGCCTTCGCCGAGCGGGGGCTGGCCGACCGGCGCGGTACCGCGCTCCGCGCGCGCGTGGTGCGCACTCCGGAACGCATGGTCTCCGGCGAGGCCTCCTCCGTGATCCGGGCGGCCGGCGGCGGGCCCGCGATGCCGCCGGGGCGCAAGGTGCGTGCCTCGGACACCGGCATCGGCGGCGCGCCGACGCTGCTGTCCAACGCGGAGACGTACGCGCAGCTCGCCGTGGCCGCCCGGGTCGGCCCGCGCCGCTACAGCCACTCGGGGCTGCCCACCGAGCCCGGCACGGTCCTGCTGACGCTCTCCGGGGCGGTGGCCCGGCCGATGGTGGTGGAGGTGCCGACGGGTGTGCCGCTGCGGTACGTGCTCCAGCTCGCCGGGGCGCCGCCGGTGCCGCAGGGCGTGCTGACCGGCGGCTACCACGGCAGCTGGCTGGACGCGTCCGCCGCGCACGACGCGGTCATCTCGCGGGGCTCGCTGGCGGCGCTGGGCGGCGCGCTGGGCGCGGGCGCGATCCTGCCGATCGGGCAGGAGACCTGTGCGCTGGGCGAGGCGCTGCGGATCGCCAACTGGCTGGCGGCGGAGACGTCGGGCCAGTGCGGACCGTGCCGGCTCGGTCTGCCGGCCGCCGCGGGCGGTCTGGCGGATGTCCTCAACGGGGGCGGCCCGGCCGCCCTGGAGGCACTGCGCGAGGTGACGGGCGCGGTCAAGGGGCGTGGCGCGTGCAAGCACCCGGACGGCTCGGCCCGCTTCCTGGCGTCGACCGTCAACGCGTTCACCGACGACCTGGCGGCGCACGTCCTGGGCGGCGGCTGCGGCCGTCCGACCCTGGGTCTGCTGCCGCTGCCGGGCGACGGCTACCAGGAGGAGGGCATCCCCAGCGGCGAGAAGGTGCTGGTCGACTGGACGCTGTGCGAGGGGCACGGGCTGTGCGCGGACCTCATTCCGGAGCTGATCCGGCTGGGCGCCGACGGCTACCCGGCGGTGGCCGACGCGACCGTCCCCATGCATCTGCGGGGGCGCGCGCAGCGGGCGGTGCGCCGGTGCCCCGCACTGGCGCTGCGGATCGAGGGGGCGCCCGCCGAGCTGCCCGCGCTGGCCGCCCCGGCCCGCAAGGCGCTGGGCAGCGGTCGCGGTTGACCCGCTGAGCCGTAACGGCGAGAAGGCGGCCACCCGGATCGGGTGGCCGCCTTCTTCACTGTGGAGCTAAGGAGAATTGAACTCCTGACCTCCTGCATGCCATGCAGGCGCTCTACCAACTGAGCTATAGCCCCTTGTTTCGCTTGCCGCCCGGTTTCCCCCGGCGACATCGAGAACATTACACGGTCCCCCCGGCACTCCACCAAATCGATTGCCGTTCTGTACGGACAGGGCCGGTAACGTCCCCTTTCGTGACCGTGAACGTGCTCGCGCGCACCGCCGCCCGTCTCACCCCCGTCCGCCGCCCCGTGGCGCTCGCCGCGGCGGCCTGTCTGCTCTCCTTCGGGGCGTTCTGGGCCGCCCAGCGGGCCGCCGGGGTCTCGATGATCGACCTGATGG
>NZ_JBJHPC010000360.1:0-7510 GCF_045257485.1 Streptomyces sp. YS-3
GGCCGGCCCCGGTTTGCGCCCGCGGCCCGTGCGGGCTGGTCGCGCCCCTGAGGCGGCCGTCGTTCACCTGCGGGCCGGTGGGGGCGCCCCCTGAGAGGTCGGCAATCGCCTGCGGGCCGGTGGGGGCGCCTGAGAGGTCGGCAATCGTCTGCGGGCCGGTGGGGGTTGCTCGCGCAGTTCCCCGCGCCCCTAAAAGGCCGTCGCTCACCCGCGGGTCGGTGGTGGGCGCTCGCGCAGTTCCCCGCGCCCCTAAAAGCTCGTCGCTCACCTGCCGGCCGGTGGGGGCTGGTCGCGCAGTTCCCCGCGCCCCCAAGCCAAGAGGCCGTTGCCCATCCGCGGGCCGGTGGGGGTTGCTCGCGCAGTTCCCCGCGCCCCTGAGGGGGGCGCCGCAGCCGGAGAGTTCGGCTCAGCCGTCGGCCTTCAGGGGCGCGGGGAACTGCGCGACCAGCCCTCCACCGGGCCGCAGACGGAAACTCTCCCTCCGGGACCGGATCTGGGCCTTGGCCGAGCCAAACCGCCCGGTCACCCCGGACCCCCAAGGGGCGCGGGGAACTGCGCGGCCAGCCGCCCACCACGCCGCAGACAAGGCACAAAAGCCCTAGTACTGCGACTGCAAGTGCTGCCAGAACCCGTCCCGCAGCGCTCGCCGCAGATCCGCATGGCCCCGCAAGGACCGTTGGAGCAGGCGTTCCGCCTCCACCAGGAGGTCCTGGTCGACCGGGCCCGGCAGATACGGATGGCCCGGCAGCAGCTGCGCCAGGGACGCCCGCCCCCGCTCGGACAGCCACGTCGCCGCGATCCGGGCGCCCACGAACCGCACGTCGTCCCGCGTCGGCGCGGGCCCGCTGTCCTCGTACATCGTCACCGGCCGCCGCGTCACGTACGGCTTGCAGAAGTCCAGGTCGAACGTGCGCTGGCTGTCGACCTCCCACAGCAGCGGCTCCGCCTGGTTGCGCCCCTCCGCCGCCTCGATGCCCCAGAGGTGGACCCGCGCCCCGTACCCCTGCGCCGCCTCGACCGCCGAGACGAGGTCCTCGTCACCGCCGATGAGGGCCGCGTCGCTGATCGCGCGGTGGCGGGCGAGGGACTCCAGGTCGGAGCGGATCAGGGAGTCGACGCCCTTCTGCTGGTTGTTGGCGTTGAGGTTGCCCAGGCGCACCTTCACGTCCGGCAGCTCGGCGATCGACTGCTGCTCGTTGGTGTGGATGCGGCGGCGCGCGCCGTCGTACCAGTACACCCGGAGCAGCCGGCTGTCCGCGAAGATCGTGCGGGCCTTGTCGATGAAGGCCTCGATCAGCCCCTCCGCGTCGAGGTCGAAGGCCCGGCGGTCCTCCGTCCCGGTGACCAGGAGGCCCGCCGCCGCGTAGACATAGCCCGCGTCCACGAAGATCGCGTGCGTTGAGGGGGTCTTCGCCACCTCGGCCAGCATCCGCCGCAGCAGCTGGTTGGTGCGCTCCAGCTGCGCGCCGATGTCGGACGCGGCAGAGGCGCCGGAACCGCCGCCCGGACCGCCGCCCGAGCCTCCGGAGCCGCCGCCGGAGCTGTCCGGGACGCCCGGGGCGCCGACGCCGGGGATCTCGTTGCCTGGGATGTCGCCTGCTTCGCTCATTGCCCCCA
The DNA here is from genome assembly GCF_045257485.1 of Streptomyces sp. YS-3. Lineage (NCBI taxonomy): Bacteria > Bacillati > Actinomycetota > Actinomycetes > Kitasatosporales > Streptomycetaceae > Streptomyces > Streptomyces sp. YS-3. Next base: position 1,618 of record NZ_JBJHPC010000360.1, read on the forward strand.
TTCTCAGGGGCGTGAGGTACGCGTCACAACCGGTGCCTTACCCGCCAGTATTTAGCCCGTGAAAAAATTTCCTTAGCGTAGGGAATGTTTGCCAGGGGCAACCCGTTGTAACAGTCGTAACGGGGCCAGTTCCTCGTACCACCAGCACCAGCAGTTCTCCTTCAGGAGGATCAGACGAAGGGAGAAGCCATGCGCTTCGAAATCATGCGCCTCAACGACGTGGACGGCTCCGCCGTGGACAGCACCGTCGTGGACGCCGCCTCCGTCAACCGGATCGTGCAGCAGGCCGCCGCAGTCGGCCAGCGCATCTACATCCGCCCGGCCGACAGCTCGGCTTCGTAACGCGTAAGGATCTCCCGCGCGGCAAGCCGGAGCGCCCCCGCACCGAACACCGGTGCGGGGGCGCTTTTCGCTGCGCGGGCAGGCGTACCAGAGGTGCACGCGTACCCGAGGTGCACCCGTACCCGAGGTGCGCGTACGGTCAGCCGCCCCGGATCACCTGGGTGACGCCGTTGATGATCTGCTGCACCGCGAGCGCGGAGAGCATCATGCCCGCGAGCCGCGTCACCAGGACCACACCGCCGTCCTTGATGACCCGGATGATCAGCAGCGAGTACCGCATGACCAGCCACAGCACGATGTGCATGGCAAGGATCGCGGTCCACACCGCGACCTGCCCGCCGAACGAGTCGTGGTTCTGGACCGCCAGGATCACCTGCACGATCGCGCCGGGACCGGCGAGCAGCGGCATGCCCAGCGGCACCAGCGCCACGTTGACGTCCTTGGTCTGCTTCGGCTCCTCCATCTTGCCGGTGAGCAGGTCGAGCGCGATGAGCAGCAGCAGCAGACCGCCCGCGATCATCAGCGCGGGAACGTCGATGTGCAGATACGCCAGGATCTGGTTGCCCACCAGACCGAACACGGTGATCACACCGAGCGCGACGGCGGCGGCCTGCCACGCCATCCTGCGCTGCACCTTGGCGGCGCGCCCGGAGGTCAGCGCGAGGAAGATCGGGGTGATCCCGGGGGGATCCATGATGACGAACAGAGTGAGGAAGAGGGAGCCGAAAACGGCAGCGTCGAACACGGTGGTGCCTTGCGGGAGAGGGTGTACGTACGGAGCAGAGGAGGACGTCCGCACGCAGCGGCATCCTTGAAGGAGGAGAGGGAAGGGCGAGGGGCCGGGCCCCTGGCTAGCGGCCGGTTCCGCCCGCGCCCGGGACGGGGAACGCGCCCGTCGCACGGCGGGTGATCTCGCCGTAGATCTCGGGGTCGGTGGTGCACTCACCGAGCCGCACGGCCTTGCGGTCGCCGTGGTAGTCGCTGGAGCCGGTGGTGAGCAGGCCGAGTTCGGCGGCCAGGGAGCGCAGCTTCGCGCGCGAGGACGCGTCGTGGTCGGTGTGGTCGACCTCGATGCCGTCGAGGCCGGCCGAGGCGAGCTCGGCTATGACGGTCTCGGGCACGACCCGGCCGCGCTTGAGGGCGAGCGGGTGCGCGAAGACGGTGACCCCGCCCGCGGCCTTGACCAGCCGGACCGCCTCGAACGGGTCGAGCTCGTGCTTGCCGACGTACGCGCGTCCGCCGTCCGCCAGCCACTCGGGCACGAACGCCTCGGAGACCGACCCGACGACACCCAGCTCGACCATCGCCTCGGCGACGTGCGGGCGGCCCACCGAGCCGTCGCCCGCGATCCGCGCCACCTGCTCCCAGGTGACCGGGACGCCCAGCTCCTGGAGCTTGGCGACCATGCCCCGCGCGCGCGGCACCCGGTCGTCGCGGACGAGCTCGCGCTCGCGCGCCAGCTCGGGCTCCTCGGGGTCGAAGAGGTACGCCAGCATGTGCAGGCCGATACCGTCGATCCGGCAGGAGAGCTCGGCGCCGGTCACCAGGGTCAGGCCCGCGGGCAGCGCCGCGGTCGCCCGCGCGTATCCGCGGGTGGTGTCGTGGTCGGTGAGCGCGATGACGTCGAGGCCCGCGGCGGCGGCGTTGCGGACGAGCTCGGCCGGGGTGTCCGTGCCGTCGGACGCGGTGGAGTGGGTGTGCAGATCGATGCGCACGCGTGACTCCAGGGCGTAGGGACGGGCAGGGGGGACAGTCAAGGATAACTGCGCGTAGCCCCTGTCCCGCCCGGCACGGCTGTGGCGGTCACCGCATCCCTCCGGACAGGATGCGCGGCGACAGCGCCCCGCACGGCAGCAGCTCGACCTCGGCGCCCGCGTCGCGCAGATCGGTGAGGACCAGCTCGTCGTAGAGCAGCAGCCCCGACTGCTCGGGCCAGACGATCGCCCACAGCCACAGGCCGCGCGCCTCCCCCGCGAAGACCGCGCGGTCGTCGGGCGTGCCGGTGACGTGCCAGAGCGGGGTGGGGCGCCCGGCCGCGAGGACCTTGGTGTGGGGCGGTTTGTCGACGTTCATGTAAGGGCCGGGGTCGGGGCCGTCGATGCCCGCGTACCGCGCGCCCAGGCCCACGCCCAGCTCCTCCGCGACGAGCAGCAGCTCACCGATGCCGCCGAGCGGCGCGGGGCCCGAACAGGCCACGGCGGTGGCGCGCCCGCCGCTGCGGTCGTCGCCCGCGCACGCCACTCCGGTGTACAGCCAGCCGATCGGCAGCGGCCACGGCATCCAGACGGGCACTTTCGCCCGGTGCACCACGACGCCGAGCGCCTCGACGCTCGGCGGGACCACCGGCTGGAGCGGATGCACCGTCCCGTGCACATCGCACTGCCAGGTGTCGGCAAAGAGACCGGGCGCCCTGACCCGGCCTCCGCACTTCGGGCAACTGGGTTCGCCCCTCATACATGCCAACGGTCCTCCCCGTCCCGCGCCGCGTCAAGGACGATCACCCGTCCGGCGTGTGGCAAATGGGGCGGCCGGGGGCGGACGCCCTAGTCCAGGCGCACCGAGGTGCGCAGCGGATCGCGCAGGTCCGTCCCGTTGGCCAGCCAGCGCTCCTCCAGCTCCTGCGCCCCGTGCACCCGCTTCCAGTCCGCCTCGTTGGCGGTCATGGGCAGCAGCGGCAGGAAGCGGACCGGGTCCATCGGCCCGTCGAGCTCCAGGTCCTCGACCAGCCCGCCCGGCTCGGCCACCAGGACCGAGCTGAACGGCGCCCCGGGCCACAGCGGTTCCCCGATGTCCAGGGAGGCGCCGGGGGCCACCACCACGCCCTCGACCTGCGGGGTGGAGGCGAGGACGGCGAGCGGTCGCAGCACCTTGTCGGTGTCGGCGAGCCCGGCCCGTACGGACAGGACCAGCTCGGCGCGCGGACCCTCGACCGGGTCGGCGAGGACGGCGGCCGGGTCGGTCATCGGCCGGGCCGACATGCCGAGCGTGGCGTAGCGCACGATGTCCCCGTCGGCGAAGCGCAGCACCTCGACGCGGTCGGTACCGAGGAAGGTCACCGCGGCGCGCGCGTCCGGTTCACCGAGGGCGGTACGCAGCCTGGCCTCGACGAGAGCAAGAACATCAACCATGAGTTGAGCATAGAAGCCGTATCGAACGGGCAAAGTACGGACTTGACACCTGCGCCGGCTGATAGTCTTGGCCGCTGTTCAGGGCAGCAGAACGTCCCTCACGGGGGACCGGCCGGAGGAGGTGGGGCTGCGATGGATCGAAGTCGGCCTGGCAGTACCAACCGCTCTTCCGTGCGCCTTCGTTGTTCCCTGTGATCGAGACCTCCATACCCGGCCGTCTCCCCGGGAAACATCTGAGTCCCATGGCATGTCGCACGGCGGAAGAGCACATCGCCTCGCCCAGTCCGTTTCAGTAGCGAACGCCGTCACCGCATTCGCGGTACCGCCCGCTTTGCGGACGTACGCCAGATGTACGAAGTTCTCGCGTCACGTCCCCATTCCGGGCAGTGCCACGCCCGTCGGCGGCCTCTCCGTGAAGGAGTCCTGCCATGTCCATGATCCGTGACCTGCGCGCCGCGGTCCGCCCCTCCCTCCGTACGTCGCTGCGCAAGAGCACCGTCCCGCACAGCTCCTACGACCCCACCCGCGACCCCTCCGCGAGCAGCGCCGTCGTCGACTGCGCGGTCTACCGCGACGGGCTGCGCATCCAGGCCGACTCCTGCCTCACGCCGCGTGAGGCGATGCGGTACGTCCAGGAGGACGGCGGCTTCGCCTGGATCGGGCTGCACGAGCCGACCGAGGCCGAATTCGCCGGTATCGCCGCCGAGTTCGGGCTGCACCCGCTGGCCGTGGAGGACGCCGTCCACGCCCACCAGCGGCCCAAGCTGGAGCGGTACGACGACACGCTCTTCACCGTCTTCAAGACCGTCCACTACGTGGAGCACGCCGAACTCACCGCCACCAGCGAGGTCGTGGAGACCGGCGAGGTCATGTGCTTCACCGGCCGGGACTTCGTGATCACCGTCCGGCACGGCGGCCAGGGTTCGCTGCGGGCGCTGCGCAAACGCCTCCAGGACGACCCCGAGCTGCTCGCCAAGGGCCCCTCGGCCGTGCTGCACGCCATCGCGGACCAGGTCGTCGACGGCTATCTGGCGGTCGTGGACGCGATGCAGGACGACATCGACGAGGTGGAGATCGATGTCTTCTCCGCCCCGGCCAAGGGCAGTCCGCGCGGCGCGGACGCCGGGCGGATCTACCAACTCAAGCGCGAGGTACTGGAGTTCAAGCGGGCGGTCTCGCCGCTGCTGCGGCCGATGCAGCTGCTCAGCGAGCGGCCCATGCGGCTGGTCGACCCCGACATCCAGAAGTACTTCCGCGACGTCGCCGACCACCTCGCGCGCGTACAGGAGCACGTGGTCGCCTTCGACGAGCTGCTGAACTCGATCCTCCAGGCCAACCTGGCGCAGGCGTCGTTCGCGCAGAACGAGGACATGCGCAAGATCACCTCATGGGCGGCGATCATCGCCGTACCGACGATGGTGTGCGGGGTGTACGGCATGAACTTCGACCACATGCCGGAGCTCCACTGGAAGTACGGCTACCCGATCGTGCTGGCCGCCATCGCCGGCAGCTGTCTCGCCATCCACCGCACGCTCAAGCGGAACGGCTGGCTCTGACGACGAGCGCGAGCCCGCCGAGGATCACCACCAGGGCGGGCCAGGCCAGGGCGGGCGGCTGCTGGCCCAGCCAGAGCGCGGCGATCAGCGCCGCGCCCGGGGTCTCCAGGAGGATCGCCGTGGACGTCACGGACGCGCCCAGGCCCCGCACCACCCGGTTGAGCAGGGAGTGGCCCAGCAGTTGGGCGGCGACGGTGAGCGCGGCCAGCTTCCCCCAGGTCACTCCGGAGTACGAGCCGAGGTCCGCGCCGCTCGCCAGACAGGCCGCGAGCAGCCCGGCGGCGGCCGTCCCGTAACAGAGGCAGGTGTACGGGACGGTGTCGACGGTCCGCCGGACCTCGGCGCCGAGCAGTACGTATCCGGCGGCGGCGACACCGCCGCCCAGGGCGAGCGCGTCACCGGCGAGGGCGCGCGGCGAGGTGGTCATGTCGACGCCGGTGAGCATCACCACGCCCGCGCAGGCGACCAGCGTCCCGGCCCACACCATGGCGGGCGGGCGATGGCCGCGCAGCCGCAGGGCGACGGTGGTCCAGATCGGCGTGGTGGTGCACAGCGCGGTCGAGGAGGCCACCGAGGTCATCCGCAGGCTCGGCAGCCAGAGCCCGAAGTGGATCGCGAGCAGCGCTCCGGCGGCCACCGCGAGGCCCACCTCCCGGCGGGTCAGCCCGCGCAGCTGCGCCCGGTACCTGACCGCGGCCAGCGGGGTGAGGACCCCGACGGCCATGGCGTTGCGCCAGAACGCGATGGCGAGCGCGGGCGCCGCCGTCGCGGCGATGAGCGGCGCGGAGAGCGACACGCTGGCGATGGCGACGGCGAGCAGCGCGAAGTCGGCCCGCGGTGCGGGCGGCGCGGCGGCCGGGGCCGGGG
>NZ_JBJHPC010000037.1:0-25618 GCF_045257485.1 Streptomyces sp. YS-3
GTCGGAGGGGGTGCCCGGGCGGGTGGCGGCGCCCGGTCCTCGGTCGACAGGCCCACTGTCGGACGCCAGAAAATCTATGCTGGCCGGAGTAGACATTGGGTGCTGATGTGGCTATGGTTTCTCTTGTAGCTCAGATCGGACAAGGCCCGGCAGGAACGAACTGCCGGGCAGCAGTACCAGCAGTACGCAAGTGATTGATCCCAGAGGGAAGGACGGAGGAGCGAACGCCATCAGGATCGCCCGGGCGGATGTCTGAACCCGGGTACCGCAGGACATCGATAGTGAGGTGGTCTCCGGTCAAGCAACCGCGATCCCCGCACCTCCGACAGCAACCGGGTCGGAACGGCGGAAACAGAAGGCCGGCGCAGTACCAGGGCCGGCAGATGGTGTAGCAGTTCCTTCGGGGCCCGGGTGCCGTACGGCATCCGGGCCCCTCGACGCGTGTCACAAGAGAGGTGCAAATGACAGTAGAGGACTCCAACAGTCGTCTCGATGACGACGACTATCCCGCCTACACCATGGGCCGGGCCGCCGAGATGCTCGGCACCACCCAGGGCTTCCTCCGCGCCATCGGCGAAGCCCGTCTCATCACACCGCTGCGCTCCGCCGGCGGCCACCGCCGTTACTCCCGCTACCAACTGCGCATCGCCGCCCGCGCGCGCGAACTCGTCGACCAGGGCACCCCCATCGAGGCCGCCTGCCGCATCGTCATCCTTGAGGACCAGCTCGAAGAAGCCCAGCGCATCAACGCCGAATACCGTCGCGCCGCCGAACCGACGAACCCGTAGGCGGAGCCGGAGCCCGAAACCGGCGGCCGATCATGGGGTGCGCTCTCCGCTCAGCGCACCGCACCGCACGATGAACGGGTGTACCGGGCGGCCAGGACGCGTACCGTCTCGGCGACGCGGTCGCGGAGTTCGGCCGGTGCGATGACCTCGACGTCGGTGCCCAGCCGCAGGAACTCCTGGTGGGCGTGGTCGAGGGACTCGATGGGCACCCGGGCCTCGGTCCATTCGCCGCCCCCGTGCGGCACGCCGAGGCGGCGGGCCCCCTCCTCGGTGAGCCGCACCACCGCCTCCCCGGTGTGCAGCCGGGCTCGGAAGTCGGCCAGATAACTGTCCCAGTACGCGGCCAGGCCGAACCCGTCCGGGATGGCGAACTCCTCGTCCAGCGGCCGGAGTTCGTCGATCTGGTCGACCCGGTAGGTGCGGACCCCGGACGGTCCGGCGGCGACCAGATACCAGCGGCCCGCCTTGAGCACCAGCCCGTACGGCTCCACCCGCCGCTCGATCTCCTCCGGCGCCCGCCAGCGCCGGTACCGCAGGACCACCGCCCGCCGTGCCCACACCGCGGTGGCGACCGCGGCCAGATGAGGCGTACGGTCGCCGTCGCCGTACCAGCCGGGGGCGTCGAGCAGGAAGCGTTCCTGGATCCGCCCGGCGTGCTCGCGCAGCTCCGCCGGCAGGGCGGCCCGCAGTTTGAGCTGGGCGGTGGCGAGCGCCTCGCCGAGGCCGAGTTCGGCGGCGGTGCCGGGGAGCGCCGCGAGGAACGCCGCCTGCGCCTCGTCCGCGGTCAGCCCGGTGAGCCGGGTCCGGTAGCCGTCCACCAGCCGGTAGCCCCCTGCGTGCCCGGCGTCGCCGTACAGCGGGATACCGGCGGCGCTGAGCGCCTCGACGTCCCGGTAGACCGTACGGACGGAGACCTCCAACTCCTCGGCCAGTTGCCGGGCCGTCATCCGGCCCCGGTTCTGGAGCAGCAGGAGCAGGGTGACCAGTCGGCTCGCGCGCATACGCCTCAGTATCCACTGACAGTGGATGTCAGGGGAGTCTCCCTAGCCTGCGCATATGAACGACTTCGACTTCCTGCACGGCTCCTGGGACGTGGCCAACCGCCGTCTCACCGCACCCCTCGGCACCGCCCCGGACACCTGGGTGGAGTTCCCCGGTCACGCGGTGGTCCGGCCGCTGTTCGCGGGCGGCGGCAACATCGACGAGATCACTTTTCCCACCCGCGGACACCAGGGCGTGACCCTGCGGCTGTTCGACCGCGTGACGGAACGCTGGTCGATCCACTGGTCCGACAGCCGGACCGGCCGACTGGATCCCCCCGTGGTCGGTGGCTTCACCGGCGACCGCGGCGACTTTTTCGGCGAGGACACCTACGACGGCCGCCCGATCCGGGTGCACTTCACCTGGTACCGCCTCGGCGCGGACGCCGCCCGCTGGGAGCAGGAGTTCTCCGCCGACGACGGCCGCACCTGGCAACTCAACTGGACGATGGACTTCGCCCGGGCGGGGGTGAGCGCCGTATGAGCATCGTCGAGCTTCGGCAGTACACCCTGCGTCCCGGCACCCGGGAGACGCTGATCGAGCTGTTCGAGGGCGAGTTCGTGACGGGTCAGCAGGCGGTCGGCATCACGGTGGGCGGCCGGTTCCGAGACCTCGACGACCCGGACCGCTTCGTCTGGCTGCGGGCGTTTCCCGACATGGCACACCGTCGGCGCGCGCTGGAGGCGTTCTACACCGGTCCCGTCTGGCGGAAGCACCGCGAAGCGGCCAACGCCACCATGATCGACAGTGATGACGTCCTGCTGCTGCGCGGCCCCGGCTTCCCCTCGCGGCCGGGCACCGGCGAGGTGGTCGCCACCGTCTGCCACCCGTCCGACGCCACGGCCTTCGACGCGTACGCCGCCCAGCACCTGGGCCCGGGCCACGCACTGCACCGCACCGAGCACGCCGAGAACGACTACCCCCTCCTGCCCGTCCGCACCGGGGAGGATGTCCGGGTCTGGTTCGGCCGGGCCGAACCCTCGCCCTGGCCGGTCCGGCGACTGCGGCTGGAGCCCGTCCCCGGGCCGCCGACCCCCTGAACCGCAGGGGGTCGGCAGCCCGCGCCGAGGCTCAGCGGATCGCTGGGCTCACGCGGTGTGGACCTCCAAGGAGGCACGCACGGCGGACTCCACCGCGCCCTCGATCCAGGCCGGCTTCACGGACGTGTGGTCGCCGGCGAAGTGCAACGGCCCCTCGTGCGTGGGGATGGAGGGCAGCAACTCGGTGTGCTGCCCGGGCAGGAGCACGGACGCCTCCCCGAAGGCGTAGGGGTCGCGCGCCCAGCTCTGTGTGCGGCCCGCACCGGTGTAGAAGACCTCGACGCGCTGCCCGTAGACCTCCTGGAGGCCGCACAGGGCGTACGGGTAGCGGGCCTCGTCGTCCACGGCGTCCCAGCGCCGTGCGTCGTCCGCCCAGCTGTAGGAGGCCAGGACCACTCCTCCCGCGCTGTTCGGGACCGGATGGGAGGGGTGGAACATGAACCGGTTGGCGTTGTCCGACACCGAGCCGCCACCCACGACATGGACCGCCTCCGGCTGGTCCCGTGCCACCGAGCGGTTGGCGGCGTAGTGGGTGCGCTGATCGTCGGTGATGTATCCGCCGGGCACGGACGGGTGCGCGCCGAGCAGGCTGCCGTCCGCGACGGCGCGGCCGGTGCGGTAGGCGTCGTACAGGCCGGGATCGATCGCGTGCAGTTCGCGCTTCCAGTCGGCCTCGTCGAACTCCCACCACCGGCGGCTGAACTCCAGCAGGACCTTGGTCGCGCTGTCGTAGTGGAGTTCGCAGACCGCGCGCCGCTTGGTGTACGACATGGGCGGGTCGATCCGTACATGGCGCAGTCCGGCGAAGGGCACCGTGATCACGGCGACGTCCGCGCTGAAGTGCTCCCGTACGACCGGACCGTCACGGCCCTCGGACACGGTCTCCACCCACACGTGCGGGCCCCTGCTCCGCACATGCTCGGTGTCCGACGAGGGGTGCTCGGGGTCGTGGTACTCGATGCGCGTGACACGGCGGTCGAACCGCACCTCCCTGCGCACACGCTCCAGGAGGGCGTCCGGCAGTACGGCCGTGCCGCCCTCCAGCTCGTAGAAGGGCGTGTCGGGGCTGATGAGGGAGGAGCCGATGAAGCTGTGGATGAACGACAGCGGCAGGCGTGAGGTGAGGTTCTCCACGGTGCCGATCAGATCGATGGTCCGCTCGTCGAGGCGGGCGTGCTCCGTAAGGAAGCGGAACATCGACCAGTCGCCGAACCGCTGCACCACCCGCGCCCAGCCCTGCAACCGCTCGTTGAGAGGCTTGTCGATCCGCTTGCCGTCGCGGCCGAGGTAGCTGAACTCGTCGCGGACCGGGTCCAGCACGGAGCGCACGATGGCCGCGGCGGGGGTGTCCCAGTAGGCCCGGGGGACACCGAAGGACCGGTTGATGCGCCGGGGCGCGCGGGCGTAGTCCGCGCGCCGCATACGGATGCCGTTGACGTGGATCCAGGTGTGGTTGGCGGGGTGTCCCTCATGGTCGATGTCGACGTAGTGGAACGGGCGCTTCTTCAGGCCGAACCGGTCGATCAGCTCCATCACCAGGGAGTGGCTGCCGGGGATGCGCATGGCGCCCGCCTCGGCGTACTGGCGGGGATCGGCGAAGGGCTGCTCGCCGTGTTCGTGGCCCCCCTTGCGGAAGGTCTTGATGCGTCCGCCCGCTCGGTTGCCGTTCGCCTCCAGGACCGTCACGTGGTGCCCCGCTCGCTTCAGCAGCCAGGCGGTCACCAGCCCGGCGGGGCCGGCGCCGACCACCAGGACGTTCTTGGGGCGCGCCCGCCGCTGGGCGGGCAGCCCGTCGCGGAGGACGTGCTGGTAACGCGGGACGAGGGGGTGGTTGTCGGAGTCCAGTACGAGCAGCGCGCGAGCGACGGCGAGGCACCGGTCGAAGTCGGCGCCATGGCTCTGGACCGGGGCGGCCGGGGCCGGCAGGGCCGCGGCGGCGGGACCGGTGAGGGCTGTCGCGACCGTGGCCGCGCCGGCCGCCGTCGCGAAGGTCCGCCGGGAGAAACCGCTGTCTGGGGCCACCGCGTGATCTTCAGTCATGGCGCCCTTTGTAGTGGCGGCCGTGACCGGAGGCCCGCACATCACACCCCCATTGACTCGAAGGAGCGACGCGGCGGAAAACCCTGACGGCGCGGTACGTCCGCTTGACGGGGACGGGCCGGGAACAGGTCCGGAACAGGCCGGGGACGCCTGTGGGGGGACCCGAAGGGATGAATGCCGGGCGAACTCGGTCTGCCGTCGCGACCGATCCCGCACACTGCCATAGGCATATCCATATCCGTGCTCTCGGGCGAGTCCGCGCGGCGCATCACATACGCGGCGCCCGGGCCTCATGAGGGCGCGGCGCGACGGAGGGAAAAGTGTGCCGCATGGGCGTACGCGGCTCGGTGAACGAGCCCGTTACTGGTTCGACAGCACGCTGGCCCGTGGCGCCTTCGCCCTGGTCGGCTGGATGGCGGTGCTGTGCCTGGCCATCGTCGTCCCCGTCAGCGCGGTCATGGTGTGGACCGATCCCGCCGCGCCGAGGCCCCTGAAGGGCCGGCTGGCCCAGGTCTGGCACGTCACCGGGGAGACACTGCGGCTGGGCGGTGCGACGGGCAGGCCGTTGCGGGTGGCGCTTTCGGTCCTGCTCGCCCTGATCGCTCTGCTGTACGTCTCGACGCTCGTCAGCCTGATCACCGCGGCGATCACGGAACGGCTCGCCAAGCTGCGCCGGGGCCGTTCCACCGTGCTCGAACAGGGGCACGTCGTGGTCCTCGGGTGGTCGGAGCAGGTGTTCACGGTGGTGAGCGAACTGGTGGCCGCCAACGCCAACCAGCGGCGTGCCGCGGTGGTGGTGCTGGCCGACCGGGACAAGAGCGCCATGGAGGAGGCCCTGAGGACGAAGGTGGGTCCCTTGGGCCGTACGCGGCTGATCTGCCGCAGCGGACCCCCCACCGACCCGGCGGTGCTCGCCCTGACCAACGCGGTCTCCGCCGGGGTCGTGCTCGTTCTGCCCCATGACGAACCCGGTGCCGACGCCGAGGTGGTCAAGACACTGCTGGCGCTCAGGGCGGCCCCCGCCGCGGAGGGAGCCCGCGCCCGTCCTCCTGTCGTCGCCGCCGTCCGGGACGACCGGTACCGCCTGGCCGCCCGTCTGGCCGCGGGGCCCGACGGGGTGGTCCTGGAGAGCGACACCATCACCGCACGGCTGATCGTCCAGGCGGCCCGCCGTCCGGGACTCTCCCTCGTCCACCAGGAACTCATGGACTTCGCCGGCGACGAGTTCTACCTGGTCAGCGAGCCGACCCTGACCGGCCGCCCGTTCGGTGACGCACTCCTCGCCTATCGGACGTCGAGCGTCGTCGGGATCGTACGGGAGAACGCCGCCCTGCTGAACCCGCCGCCACAGACCCCGATCGCTCCCGACGACCTGCTCATCGTCATCTCCCGCGACGACGACACGGTCTGGCTGGACGACTGCAAGGAGCTCGTCGAGAACACGGCGATGGTGTCCACCCCTTCGACTCCCGCGGCGGCGGAACGGGTGCTGCTGCTGGGCTGGAACCGCCGAGCGCCGCTCCTGGTCAACCAGTTACGCCGCTGTACCCGGCCCGGGTCGGTCATCGACGTGGTGACCGGGGGAGGGGGAGCGACAGCCCGGCAGGTGAGCGAGGCCGACGCGCACGGCGGCACCAACCTCACCGTGACCCTGCACGACGCGGACATCACCCGTCCCGAAACCCTCAAACGACTGGACGTTCACTCCTACGACAGCATCATCGTGCTCGGCCAGGACCCCGCCCCGGGACCCTCGCCGGACGACCCCGACAACCGGACGCTCGTCACCCTCCTGCTGCTGCGCCAGCTTGAGGAAGCCACCGGGCACGAACTGCCGGTCGTCACCGAACTGGTCGACGACCGCAACCGGGCACTGGCCCCGATCAGCCCCGGCGCCGACGTGATCATCAGTGGCAAGCTCATCGGCCTGCTCATGGCCCAGATCTCCCAGAACCGGCACTTGGCGGCGGTGTTCGAGGAACTGTTCTCCGCCGACGGCACCGGGGTGCGTCTACGGCCGGCCCCGCATTATGTGCGGCCCGGGGTCGAGACGTCCTTCGCCACCATCGTGGCAGCGGCACATCAGCACGGCGAATGCGCCATCGGATACCGCAGCCACGACGGCTCGTCGACGCGTCTGGGCTACGGCGTGCGGATCAACCCGCCCAAGGACGAGCGGCGCCAATGGACGGACAACGACGAAGTGGTCGTCGTCAGCAAGGAGTGACGGCGCGGGGAAGGGCGGTGTGCCCGGTTCATCCGTCCCTCCCGCCCCGGGGGTTTGAGGTCGGGGGATACGAGCAGGAGCGTGTCACGACCAATCCGGTACGTCACGAGGAGGTCCCCGATGTCGGGCGAGCAGAAGACCAAGGCGCATGCCGAGCAGGCCAAGGGCAAGGCGAAGGAGACCCTCGGCCGCGCGGTCGGCAATGAACGTATGACCGCCGAAGGCCGTGCCGAGCAGGCCAAGGGTGATGCCCGCCAGGCCAAGGAGAAGACGAAGGACGCGTTCCGCCACTAGCGCGGCAGCCGTCTCTTGCGCGGTCGGCCCCCGACCCCTTCGCGGGGGTCGGGGGCCGACCGTGTTCTTCTCGTGGGTCGAGTTCCGGCCGGACAGCCCCTGACGCATACGTATCACCACGCGGTCCGGTTTGGCGCCGGTGTCACAGGCACTCGGGCGTCAGCCAAGTCCGGTCGTAGTTCACCCCGTTCACCGTGACGCGGCCGAAGAAGTGGACACACTTGGTGGCCGCGCCGTAGACGTCGATATAGCCGGCGTAGTCGTTGTAGGTGCCCGAGTCGGACCAGGAAGTCTGCCAGTCCCCACGGCGCACGACGATCTCCATGTGATGCGCGCCGGCGATCGACTCGCCGGCCCGTGCGCAGTAGGTGCCGCCCTTGTAACTGCCGGAGTACCAGATCTGCATGTAGCCGAGTTCCGTGGTCCCGTTGCGCAGGGTAACCGTTTTGTACGTTTCGCCGGGACATGAGCTGAACGGCCCGCCGTAGCCCGGTGGAGCGGCTGCCGTCTCGCTCGCCGACGCGGCCGGGACCTGTAGCAGGCCCGCGAGCATCACGAAGGCCGCCAGCACGAACGCCCTTCGTTTCGACGTGTGCCCCTTGAGAATCCTCATCCTGACCCCCTGGTTCGCCTCGCCCCGGCTCTCGTGCCTGGCGCGGCTTCCGACGATGACAGTCGGCGACCACGGGGACAAGAAGCGCGGCCCCGTTGAGGAAAACCCCCTCCGAATCCCCACCGGAAACGTCACCGGGGAGCACCCGCGCAACAGGCCCGGCCCGCGCCGGTCTTGTGCGCCTGGCGCGCCTCCGCGCCCCCCGCATCGCCACGAGATCTTGCCCACAGGGGGTAAGGGGCGCGGCGACCGGGGGTACACGAACGCCGTGTGAGAGAGTGGCGGAGAGTGAATAGTTGCCTTCCGACAACTATGGGTGACGGCAACCAAGTAGCCGTGCGGACCGTGCACGGGAAGGGACCTGGAATGTTCCGGTGGGCGCAGACCGCTCCGTGCGCTGATCGTCGGCAGCCTGCGGCGATCAGGAACCGCGCGCTGCGGCAGGGCGCTCAGGCCGTGCGGCTGTCGGGGCCCTCCGATGCCTCGGAGCCGTCGTGTATCTGCGCCTCGGCGGCGATACAGAACGCTTCCAGGCCTCGCAGAAGCGCGGCCCGCTCGGCGTGGGGCATCTGCTCCAGGACCGCCTGTACGGTCTGCTGCCTGCGGACCCGCAGGTCGGTGAGGAAGGCCTGGCCGTGGCTGCTGAGGTGCAGACGCACTTCGCGCCGGTCGGCCGGGCTCACTTCGCGCTCGACGAACCCGGCGGCCTGCAGACGGTCGCACAGGCGGCTGGTCGAGGGCGGGGTCGAGGCCAGGAAGTCGGCGAGGGTGCGCAGGTTGATGCCGCTGTTGTGTTCAAGGATGAGCAGCACGCGCAGCTGCGACGCGGACGCCGGTGCGGTGGAGGCCCTGCCCCACAGGACCTCCAGCAGCTCCGCGGCCGTGGAGGTCACGCGCGCGACCTCGTTCGGCACTGAGCGGGGGCGGAAGTCTGTCACGGTCACACTCTCGCAGGCACTGGGACGGCTGCCAGCCTACTAGGCGCGGGCGTCGGCGGAGGTGTAGTTGCGACCGGCGCGGTCGGACCGGACGGCCGCATCGCTTGAGTGAGGTATACGACCTTCCGGTGAAGGATTGGTGATTTCCATCGTGAACAGATATATGGCAGCGGAGCGTGCGTTGCGCACGGCGGCGCCTCACGAGGTGCTCGACGCTGTCCGTCGTGTGCTGATCGAGCAGTACGCGGCGGACTCCGTCGAGCTCTTCATGGCCGACTACGGTCTGACGGTGCTGCAGCCGGTGTCCGTGCTTCCGCACACCCTGGAGCCGGTGTCGGCGCACAGCAGCCCGGCAGGGCGGGCCTTCGGTTCCCAGGAGCCCTTCGTCGAGGAGGACGTGGAGGGCGGCCCGGTGCGGATCCATCTGCCCGTCACCGTGCGCGGTGACCGGCTCGGTGTCCTGACGGTGACGTACGCGAGCCGCAAGCCGGTGGCCGACTGTCTGGCGGAACTGGCGCAGATCGCGGAAATGCTCGGGCACGAGGTGGTCGTCGCCGAGCGGGACACCGACCTGTACCTCCAGGCGAGGCGCAAGGACCGGCTCACCCTGGCCGCGGAGATGCAGTGGCAACTGCTGCCGGGCCGCTCCTGCGCGCGCCCGGAGTACGAGCTGGGCGCGCAGTTGGAGCCGGCGTACGGGATCTTCGGCGACAACTTCGACTGGTCGGCGACGGCCGACCGGTTCATGTTGTACGTCTCCAATGGCATGGGGGAGGGGATAGAGGCCTCCCTGCTGACGAATCTGGCCGTCAACGCCCTGCGCAACGCGCGGCGGGCGGGGATCGAGCTCGCCGACCAGGCCGCGCTGGCCGACCAGGCGGTCTACGCCCACTACCGGGGGCGCTGCTACCTGTCGGTGCTGATGTTCGACTTCGACCTGGCCACGGGCCGGGCGCGGGTGGTGGACGCCGGTTCCCCGCAGATGCTGCGACTGCGTGACGGCGTGGTGGAACGTGTCCGCTTCGAGGCCCAGCTTCCGCTGGGCATGTTCGAGGAGACCGACTACGTGGCTCAGGACTTCCAGGCCGAGCCGGGGGACCGTTTCATCTTCGTGAGCGACGGGGTGTACTCGGTCGCCTCGCCGGTGGGCGAGACCTACGGGGACGCGGCGCTCGCTCGGGCGATCATGGCGACCCGGCTGCTGCCCGCCGCGGAGGTTCCCCGGGCCATCCTGCGTGAACTGGCCGGCTACCGCGGCAAGTCCGCGGCGGACGACGACGCCCTGGTGATCTGTCTGGACTGGCGGGGGCGGTCGACGTGACCCGGCTCTCGCGTCCGGGCCCCTCCGGAGGTGATCACGCAGTTGTTTGCACCACACCCCGCCGCTAATGTTTGTCATGCGGCAATGATTGTCGGAAGGCCTGCCGTGCGGCGGGCCGCAGAGCCCACGGGCACGAGGGAGATGTATGCAGGTGTCGGAACAGGACGCGGCCCCGGAGCCGGCGGCGAAGCAGACAGCCGACTTCCTTGAACGCCGGCGGGAGCAGATCGCCCAGCGGTGGGCCGACGCGGCCCTGTTCCGCACGGTGTTCACCCTGTCCCGTGAAGAGGCCGTGGAAGCGGGCAAGGCCGTCGTGGACGCGCTGTCCACGGTGGCCGCCTCCCGGCGGCTGGAGGACATCGCCGCGCCCGGCTTCGCCCCCGTACGCGAACAACTGCAGCGGATGGCCGCCTCCCTGGCGCGCACGGGAGCGACCGCGGCGCAGATCGCCGACGAGGTCGCGGCGCTGCGCGAGCCCGTCGCCGCCCTGCTCCGCGACGAGTTCGAGAACCCCGCCGACGACCAGGCGCAGCAGAGCGCGCTGGCACTGGCCGTACTGATGGGCACCCTGCGCCTGGTGGTGATGGAGACGGCGCTCAGCGCCGGGCAGGAGCTGATCGAGCGGCAGCGCCAGCAGCTGATGGAAGTCGCCACGCCGGTGATCCAGCTGTGGGAGAACGTCGTCGCGGTGCCGCTCATCGGCACCCTCGACAGCGCGCGCAGCCAGGTGGTGATGGAGAACCTGCTGGACGCGATCGTCGCGCAGCGCGCCCGGTACGCCATCCTCGACATCACCGGTGTGCCCACGGTCGACTCCCTGGTGGCCCAGCACCTGATGAAGACGGTGGCCGCGGCCCGGCTGATGGGCGCCGAATGCCTGGTGTCGGGTATCCGGCCGGCCATCGCGCAGACCATCGTCCATCTCGGCATCGACCTCGGCAGCGTCGTCACCCACGCCACCCTCGCCGACGCGCTGGCCTACGCGCTGCGGCGGCAGGGCGTCGCGGTCAGCGCCGGTACGCCCGGCGGAGCGAGCCCGCGATGAACGGACCACCCTTGGGCGCCTCGCCCCAGGTGCCGGTCCTGGGGCTGGGCAGTCTCCTGCTGGTCACGCTCCAGAGCGAGCTGTACGACGGGGCCGCCGAGCAGCTCCAGCACGACCTCACCGAGCGCATCGCGAGCAGCCCGGTGACCGGGGTGGTGATCGACCTGTCCGGAGTGGAGATCGTCGACTCGTTCCTCGGCCGGGTCCTGGCGGAGATCGCCTCCAGCGCCCGCCTGCTGGCCGCGCGGACCGTTCTGGCCGGGATGCGTCCCGCCGTGGCCATCACCATGGTCGAGCTCGGACTGACCCTGCCGGGGCTGGCCACCGCCCTGGACGTGGAGCGGGCGCTTGCCCTGCTGGGGCACGACCCGGCGACCGCTCTGCCCGTGCGTGCGGGGGAGGACGCGTGACACATGCCCCTCGCCACACCGGCACCATCTGCCTGCCCATCGGCTCGGACGCGGACCTGGCCTGGGTCAGGCAGGAGGTGCGGCAGGCGGCGGCCGAGCTCGGCTTCGGACTCGTGCAGCAGACCAAGCTGGTGACCGCGGCCAGCGAGCTGGCCCGCAACACCCTCATTCACGGGGGCGGCGGCCACGCGGAGGTGACCCCGCTGACCGGCGGTCCGGTACGCGGGCTGCGGGTGACCTTCACGGACTCCGGGCCCGGCATCCGCGACCTGGAACAGGCGATGACCGACGGCTACACCTCCGGCGGCGGCCTGGGTCTGGGGCTGAGCGGCGCCAAACGCCTCGTCCAGGAGTTCACCATCGACAGCCGGCCGGGTGAGGGCACCACCGTCACCGTCATCGCCTGGGTCACCCCCCTGGGCCGACCGCGTGGGGGGCTCGGATGAGCCGGGTGTGGGACATCCCCGTGCAGGACTCGACCCGCGTGCGGGACGTGCGGGTCGCCGCCGAAGCGGCCTGCGCCCACGCCGGGCTCGCGCCGCGCCGTACGGAGGCCGCCGCCCTGGTCGCCACCGAGCTGGCCACCAACCTCCTCAAGCACGCGGGGGGTGGCCGCATCACCATCAACCTGGTCGACGGTGTGGACACCTCGGCCGCGCCGGGCGCACCCTCCGTGCAGATGGTCTCTTTGGACCACGGCCCGGGCATCCTCGACGTCGAGGCCGCACTGCGCGACGGGCACACCACCAGCCGGTCTTCACTGGGCGCCGGACTGGGCGCGTGCCGACGCATATCCGACGACTTCGATCTGCACAGCACACCCGGGCGGGGGACGGTCGCGGTCGCCCGCATCCGCGATCTGTCCCCACCGGCGCCACCGCGGAGCGACCACGAAGCTGCCGGGCCATGGGTGGGAGGGGTCAACGTCCCCCTGGCCGAGGCGGAGTGCTCCGGCGACGCCTGGCACTGGGCACGCTCCGACAACCGTCTGACCCTGCTGCTCGCCGACGGCCTCGGCCACGGCCCCGAAGCCGCCCGGGCCTCCACCGCCGCGACGCGTGAACTGCGCGCCAACCCCCATCTGCCGCCCGACGACCTCCTGCGACACCTGGACCCGGCGCTGCGGCCCACCCGCGGCGCGGCCGTCGCCGTAGCCCAACTGGACCTGAAATCACGCCAGTTGTCGTTCGCCGGGATCGGCAACATCGGCGCCCGCCTGTACACCGCCGGTGCCTGGCGCCCGCTCCTGTCCCACCCCGGTATCGTCGGCGTCCAGCGTCCCGCCACCGTCCCCGTACACCGGGTGCCGTGGCAGCCCGACAGCCTTCTCGTCCTGCACAGCGACGGTCTGCCCAGCCGCTGGACACCGCCGCACGACACCCACCTGTTCACCCACGACCCCGCGGTAGTGGCCGCGGCCATCCTGCGGGACGCCGGCAGTGCCGCCAGCCCCCTGCGCGACGACACCAGCGTGGCCGTACTGGCCCCCGACCGCCGGACAGGCGACCATGACCGACACCTCTGACCTCTGGAAGATCGCCTCGGCCCAGGACGCGGCCCGCGCCCGGGCGGTGCTGGCCCGCCTGGCGGTGGACGCCGCGGCGCCCCCGTTCCAGCGCACGCGCTTCCTGACCGACCTCACCGCCCGACTGCGCGACTGCCTCGCCCAGGGCGGTGTCTGGGAACTCCTCCTCCACGCACGGCAGCCCGCGGCCGGACACCGCCCGCACCTGCGGATCACGCTGCGCGCGGCCGGCCATCAGCCGGGCCCCGGCACACCGTGGCAGCGCTCGCTCGACTGCGCCGAGACACCGCGCCTCTCCCGAGCCCACCCCGCCTCTTGGGACGACGACGCCTGCGCCGAGGCCGTCCTGGCCTCCGACGAGGACACCGCCGCCATCCTGGACCGGCTGGAGGAGGCGGAGAGCCTGCTCAGCTTCCACCGCGAGGAACTGCACCAGACCAACCAGGGCGTCGTGGCGATCCACGCCGAACTGGAGGCCGCGGCCCTGGTCCAGAAGAAACTCCTCGCTGCCGAACAAACCGCCCGGGCGGAGGCGGAGAACGCTCGACGTCTGCTGACCTTCCTGGCCGACGCCAGCGACGCCGTGACCGCCTCACTCGACCAGGAGGACATCCTCGGGCGGCTGCCCGACCTCCTCGTCCCCAGCCACGCCGCCCGCGTCGACGTCTGGCTCTTCGACGACGAGCACACCCCGCACCACGACAGCCACCCGGCCGCCGCGGTCGCCGCCGCCCGTACCGGCCGCCCGCAGCACGCCGCCGCCCACCCCGGTGGCCTGCCCGGCGTCGAGGACCTGCCGCCCTCGGTCCTCGCCCCCGACCGGACGGTGCTGTGCATTCCCCTCACCGCGCGCCGGCTCCTGGGTGTCCTCATCCTCACCGCCGACCGCCGCTTCGCGCCCGACGAGAGCGTCATGCTCGTCGAACTCGCCCGCCGCACCGCCACCGCCCTGGACAACGCCCGCCGCTACGAACAGCACCGCGACACGGCCGAAGCACTGCAGCGTGCCCAGCTCACCGACCTGCCAGCGACCTCCCATCTCCGCCTCGCCGCCCGCTATCTGCCCGCCACCCACGGCCTGAACATCGGCGGCGACTGGTACGACGCCTTCCCCCAGCCCGACGGCAGCCTGCTGGCCGTCATCGGCGACGTCACCGGCCACGGTCTGCGCGCGGCCGTCATGATGGGGCAGTTGCGCACCGCCCTGCGCGCCTACGCCTTCGAAGGCGACGGCCCCGGCCAGATCCTCACCCGTCTGCACGGCATGCTCCGCCACCTGCAGCCCGATCTGTACGCCACCGCCGCCATCGTCCGTTTCCGTCCCGGCGACCCCACGGTCGTATGGGCCGCCGCCGGGCATCCGCCACCGGTCGTGCGCGCGCCCGACGGTTCGGTGCACATCCTGGACTCGCGACCGGGGATCATGCTCGGCATCCCGATGTCGTACGAGTACCAGGACCACACCGCCCACCTGCCGCCCGGCTCGACACTGGCCCTCTACACGGACGGACTGGTCGAGCGCCGCAGCGCGGGCATCGACGTCGGCATCGGCCGTCTCACCGAGGCCCTCGGCGCCCTGGCCCCCACGTATCTGCGGGAGGATCTGGACACGGCGGCCGAGGCCCTGCTGGAGCCGATGCTGTACGACTCCGAACGCGACGACGATGTCTGCCTGCTGCTGTGCCACACCCCGGTCGACGGCCCGTCGGCCCTCAGCTGCGAAGTGCCCTCGCCCCGAACGCGGGCCGGCGGGGTGGAAGTCACCAGCAGCGAGGGCGGACGCTGGTGAGCGCCGCCGAGTGCGTCCCGGTCGCGAAGAGCGGGCGCGTGCTCTCCGCGCGCGTCATGTGAGCCCAGCACCGTCCGTACGCGTCCGTGCGGCATCCCGGGCCGCGAGGAAGGCGCGCAGGCCGCGGCTCAGGGCCAGCCTCTCGGCCCGCGTCATCTCCTCCAGCGCGCGCGCCAGAATCTGGACCCGCCGGTCGGCCACGTCCTGAAGCACATGTCCGCCGTGCGGGGTGAGGCTCAGCCGCACCTCGCGCCGGCTGTGGGGATGAAGCGTCCGCTCCAGCAGGCCGGCCGCCTCCAACCGGTCGCACAGACGACTGGCGGTGGGGAGCCCGATGTCCAGCCGTTCCGCCAGCCCCGTCAGGTTCAGCTCCGGCGCCGACTGCAGGACGCGAAGCGCCCTCAGCTGGTGCAGGGACAACCGTACGGGTGCCTCGTGGGCGGCCAGCGACCACAGATTGGTCAACTGGTCCACGGCATCAGCGATGTCCCGCGCGACGGCGTCAGCGCCGTCGTCCGCTCCCTTCGCAGCGTCGTCGCCGGGGCCGCCGAGATGGGTCACAAGCGCGTCTCTTTCAGTAATCTCCGGGCTGCGCGGATGTCCCGCTCATTCAGACGCCCTACCCGAAGGACCGACGCGCAAGCCGCCCCGTTGCGGATCCCCACTACATCCGCCCCGCGATCTTCGCGTACCCGGTGCGGGGGCGCGGGTAACGCGGCAGGAGAGCCGCGCGACCGGCGCCCTGCCCGCTGCGCCCCTACGTCATGATCGGGCCCCGTCATCCCGGACGTAGGCGTTGATCAGGTTGGTGATGGCGTTGTCGGTGTTGGCTGCGTTGTCGGCGTTCTCGGCGTTGTCGGCTTCGTCGGGGGAGGCGCCGCCGTGACCATCTTCGTGTGCGACGAGGGCGGCTTCGGCGCTGCGGGGGAACAGGGCGTGTTCGTATGCGGCGAGCGCGGTCTCGATGTCGCCGGGGCGCGCGGCGAGGGCCGTGGCGAGTTCGGCGCCGTCGAGCATGGCCAGGTTGGCGCCTTCGCCGTTCGGGGCCGACAGGTGTGCCGCGTCGCCGAGCAACGTCACGCCCGGTACCCGGTCCCACCGGTGCCCGGTCGGCAGGGCGAAGAGGGGACGCAGTACGGGTGCGCTGTCGGTGTCGGTGATCAGTGCGAGGAGTTCCGGCGCCCAGCCGTCGAACTCCCGCGCGATGCGTGCGGTGGCCACGGCGGCATCGGTGAAATCGACGGCGTCGAACCACTCCTGGGGCTCCGACACTCCCACGTAGACGTGGAGCGTGTCGTCCTTCTCGCGGTGGGCGAAGATCTCCCGGCCCGGCGAGTGCGCGACCATCGCGCCGCCGCCGACGGTCTTGGCGGCGGCGGGGTGGCGGGTGTCGGCGTCGAACAGGTAGGTCTCGACGACCGATTTCCCGATGTACTCGGGTGTGGCGGGGGAGAGCAACGGACGGACCCGCGACCACGCGCCGTCCGCGCCGACCAGCAGACCGCTGACGACGGTGCTGCCGTCCGCGAACGTCACCTCGTGGCGCCCGTCGCCGAGGCTACGGCTGCCGGTGGCCTTGTGCCCCCACCGGACGGTGCCGGGCGGGAGAGAGTCGAGCAGGATCCGCCGCAGTTCGCCGCGCTGTACCTCGGGGCGTCCCCCGGTCCCGTCGTCGGCTTGGTCGAACTGGACGGTCCCGTCCGGCCGCAGGACCCTCATCGCCTGGCGGCCCGCGAGAATGATGCCGCGGAACTCGTCCATCAAGTCGGCTGCTTCGAGCGCAAGTTGGCCGTTGTAGTCGTGGATGTCCAGCATGCCGCCCTGCGAGCGCGCGGCGGGAGAGGGCTCCGCCTCGTAGATCGTGGCCGGTATTCCGTGGACGTGCAGGACACGGGCGAGCGTGAGGCCGCCGAGTCCGGCGCCGATGATCGTGATGTCGGTGGTCATCGAGGGTTCCTTGCTGGTGGTGGCCTGCTGGGCGTACTCCGGCCAGGTGTGCCGAGTACGCGGGCCGCTGGGCCGGGACGTTGGTGACCGGTGCCGTCGGGCGGGTACCGGTCTCCACCAATGTCCCGTCAGCCGTCTACAGATCACCGACACGGCACCGACACGGCGTCTACGGGGCGCCGGGCACCGCTCACTCTGCCGCGGCCGGTCAGGGGGCCTTCACCGCGGGATCGACGCCGCCCGGGCCGCGGGCGCGACGCGCATGCTCTCCACCAGCCACCGGGCCGCCAACAGCGACTCGGCGAAAAACACGACTGCTGAAGGCACAGGTGGGACCGGATTTCCCCGCCACTTCGTCCGGAATTCACAACAGCCCTTGCAACCCCCATACGCCCCAGGGATATTGATCCTCCGCTGGTACCACACCGTGGTGGTACCGGACCGTGGGTAGGGGGGCCAATGCCGCGGGAGTGGGCGGGGCAGTCCGAGCGGGACCGGCTGGTGCAGAGCCATGTCGAGTCGCAGCTGTTGCCCGGCGAGGGCGGCCGAGCGGCCGGGCAGCACCCTGTCACGCTGCTGCTCGGGCCGCGGGGCAGCGGCAAGACGACTCTGCTGCGGGCACTCGGCACATGGGCGGCGGCGGGCCCGGTCGCCCGGCTCGACCTGGCCGAACTGGCCCGCCACGAGCAACGGCCCGTCGACGTCCTGCAAGCGGTGGCGTACGGCATCGAACCGCGCAAGAAGCATGTGCCGCGTATCTCGCTGCCCGCCTTCCACCTCATGTGTGCGGCGCTCGCGCTCGAACTCGACCCCCAGGACCGTGCGGTGGCCCGCCGGCAGCTGAGCCAGGAGCTGTCCGGGCCGCCGTCCCACTGGCTGCCGCACATCGTCCAGGTCGGGCAGGCCGCGGGGTCCATGGCCGGGCTGCCGTCCCCGTTCACCGAGCTGTTCCGGGTGCTGCCCACCATCGAACGGGTGCTGAGGCACGGCCAGATGCTTCGCCGGCTCTCCAGGATCCGGCGGGCCTCGGCCGTCGCCTCGGCCCTCGACATCCTCGTCGAGCTCAACCACGCCTACCACGGCGCCGCCGCCGAGGACCGCGCCACCACCGAGCGCATCGTCTGCGGCCTCTTCCTCCAGGAACTCCGGCGCTGCTACACCAGGAAGGGCTGGGCCGTACGCTGCCTGGTCCTGCTGGACAACGCCGACAACAAGCTCGGTGGCGAAGTGCTGCGCCTGCTCGTCCAGGAGCGCCGGGCCACCGACCACGACCCCCTGGTGGTCGTGGCCATGGCCGGCAGTTACCCGAAGGCACTCCAGGACGTCGACTTCGGCTGGCAGTACGCGGCCGACGGCTATCCCGGCCCCTGGCCGCCCGGCACGGCCTTCGCCCCGCAGGAGGTGACGGCGGGACTGCGGGTGGGCCGACTGCGCGACTTGACGCGCGCCGAGGTGGAGCAGCAGGCCAAGGACGTCTTCCAGTCGGCTTCCGCGCCCCCGCCCCGCAGCCATGCGGGGGCACGGTGGCTCGGCTGGACGGTGTACGAGATCACCCGCGGGCAGCCCGAGGCGACCGCCCGCGTCCTGGCCGCGCTGCACGGCGGCGAGCCCCTGGAGCCCTGGGAGGAACGCCTGCGCCGCATCCTGGAACCATGGGGCGACTTCAGTACCGCCCTGCTGGACCGCCTGCTGCCCATCGATCCGCCGCAGGGGCTGCGCGGCGCGCTGGCCAGGGCTGCCGCCGCACCGGACCTCGCCCAGGCCACCGTCGCCCACTGGTTACAGGCCGAGACCGAGACCAGAGCCCATCTGGGCCAGGAGTTCCACGCGTTCACCCGGGACCGGCTGCGCACCATGCGCATCGATACCGGCACCCCGCTCGCCGACGGCCCCGCGGGCACCCCGCATCCCCTCCTGCGCCGCCTGCTCCTGAACACCCTGGAGGACCCGGCCGCACTGCACGCCGCGCTGCGCGCCGAGGCGGAGGCGCGGGGGGAGCCGGATCTCGCGGCATACCACGCCCTGGCGGGAGGCGACCTGCCCGCCGCCGCGGCTCATCTGGACGCGACCTTCGAACAGGACACCCCGGAGCAGTGGTGTGCCCAGCTGTGCCGGCTGCGCCGGGCGCCCCTGCCCCACTCCGTCAGCGGCACCGGCAGCGATCCCTGGGAGCGTTACGAGGCGCTGGTGCGGCATCTGCGCGATGACACGGCACCCCGGCTGCGTACCGTCACGCGCCTGCTCGCCGCGAGCTGGATAGCCCCGGAACCCGGCGAGGATCCGGCCACCGACCTGATCGGGGACCCCTACCGGGACCCGCTCGGCGATCCGTACGCCTCGCTCTACCGCGAGGTCTATGCCCGCTTCCACACCCTCGCGGCAGCCCACACCCAGCGGGTCTCCTGGGCGAACGTGCTGCAGGACAAGGCGCAGCAGTACACCGAGGAGCCCTGGCGATGAGCACACCCACCCCGAGCCTCACCCTGCCCAGACCGCCCAGTCGCAAGGTCCTGTGGTCGGCACTCGGTGTCGCGCTCGCGGCGCTGCTCACCCTCGTACTGGTCCGGGCCTGCGCTCCCGAGACGGACTGCGCGCGGGGCGTCGCCAAGAAGTCCGGCGGCGAGTGCGTCGGGGTGACCGACGGCTCCTACGCATTCCCCGCCATCGGTGACCTCAGCGCGCGGATCCGCGACGAGAACCGCGAGGTCGAGAAGGCCGGGGAGAAGTCGGTGACCATCGCCTATCTGGAGTCGATGTCCGGCGGCTCGGAGGACCGCGGCCCGGAAGGCACCCGCCAGTCCGTCACCGGCGCGCTGATCGCCCAACAGGAGATCAACGACGAGCGCGGCACGCTGCCCCGCATCCGGCTGCTGCTCGCCAACACCGGCCGCAACGACACGTACGCCGGTGAAGTCGTCGACCAGCTCCTGAAGATGAAGGACGAGCAGCACCTCGTGGCCGTGGCGGGGATCGGGCAGAGCAACGCCCGTACGCTCGCCGCGGTCGAGAAGCTGCGTGCCTCGGGGGTGCCGGTCGTGGGCGCGACGGTCGCGGGGGACGAGATGCGCTCACCCGCACCCGGATTCTTCCGGGTCTCCTTCCCGGCCGGGGAGCAGGCCTCGGCCGCGGCACGCTACTTCAAGCAGCAGCAGGACAGACGGCCCGGATACCGCCTCCAGGTCGTCAAGGACAACAAGGCGGGCGACATCTACAACGCCTCGCTGTACTCGGGGTTCATGACCGCCGCGCAGCGTTTGGGCCTCAAGGTCGAGACGGTGGTCCCGTTCACCTCGGGTGCGGCGCCGGGCAGCGGAAACGCGCTCCGGGTGGTCGGGGAGAAGATCTGTGTCCCCGGCGCCACACCGGACGGCGTCTACTTCGCCGCGCGCGGGCGGGAGTTGCGCAGCTTCGTGGAGGCGGCGGGCGAGAACCGGCGCAGCTGCCCGGTGACCGTGCTCTCCGGGTCGAGCGCCGTGGGCATGTACTTCGGCACCAGCGGCCGTACCGACACGGCCGAACTCGACGAACTGGGCAGACGCTGGAAGGCCAGCGGGCTGCGGGCGTACTACACGGCGTATGCCCACCCCGATGCCTCCGCACGGATATACGGGGGCCAGGAACGCGGCCCGTTCCCCGACTTCCGGCGCCGCTACCTCGCCCTGCGCGGCGGCAGCGCGGGCGAACTCACCAATGGGCAGGCCATGGTGGGCCACGACGCGGTGTACACGGCCGGTATCGCGGCCCGCCGGGCCGTGGACACCTACGGCGTGGAGAAGGTCACCGCGGGCACAGTCCTCGACCTGCTCGGGCAGACCAACGGGACGTACAAGATACGCGGCGTCAGCGGTGAGATCGCCTTCACTCCCGACACGGGCGAACCGTCCGACCGCCCGATGGCCCTGGTCGAACTCGGGCCGCCCTCGGCGCGCGACGACGGCGGCGGACGGTACCGGTTCGTCGACACACTGAAGCCCTGAGCCCGGGCGTGGCGCCGCGGCGCCACCGCCGACGACCGAACCGCCAGGGTTCGTTAGACAGGCGAAGATTTTCCTCGCATAATACTTAGGTATGGGAAAGACCTACGAACGCATCGACGGCCGGCTGCGCAGCTTCATAGAGCAGCAGCCGATCTTCTTCACCGCGACCGCCCCGCTGGACGGGGACGGTACGGTCAACCTCTCCCCGAAGGGACTCAAAGGCTCCTTCGCGGTGCTCGACGAGGAGCGGATCGCCTATCTCGACTTCGCCGGCAGCACGGCCGAGACCATCGCGCACCTGAGGGAGAACGGCCGGATCACGGTGATGTGGTGCGCCTTCCAGGGGCCGCCCAACATCGTGCGGGTGCACGGCCGGGGGGAGCCGGTCTTCCGCGACGACCCGCGCTTCACGGAACTGCTCGCTCACTTCCCGGACATCGACCCGGCCCTGCACGGGCTGCGTGCGATCATCGTGGTGACAGCCGAACTGGTCCGTGACTCCTGCGGATACGCGGTGCCCTTCATGTCGTACGACGAAGACCGCGACCTGCACGGCAAGCGCTTCGCGCGCGAGGACGACGCCTCGCTGAGCGCGTACTTCGCCAAGAAGGAGCACATCGCGCAGAGCATGGACGGGCTGCCCGGGCTGCCTCTTCCACTGCCGCCCAGCACCTTCTGAGCAACCGTCCTGCTCCCCCTGGGAGTGCCCCCGGCGTCTTCGCTGAGCAGGACGCTCCGTCGGTCATCGGCGCGCGGCTACGGGTGGCCGGCGGCAGGCTCCACGAACACCAGGACGGACGCCACCTGCGCGCCCTGCTTGTCATCGCCGTGCTGCCCGATCCCGTAATGCGTCTCGACGCGGGTCACGACCAGGGGATTGCCGGTGGTCCAGAGCGTCACGGACTGGCCCACGGCGGGAATGGGCAGCGGGCCTTCGAAGAGACCGAGGTCGATGGCCTCGTCACCGCGTTGGTAGAGGAAGGTCATGACCTGGCGGGTGTGGTCGTAGGACCGCATCTCGCTCATCTTGTTGAGGGCGACGAGAGTCTGCTCGATGGCGGTGGGGAGTTGTTCGTCCATGGGGCCATCATGCCTTTCCGGTGCGGGGGGCGGGACACGGGCGGGTTGCCGTCGCTCACGCCTTCTCGAAGCGCCACGTCCGGTTCAGACCCGGGCCGGTGGCCTCCCGGTGGATCAGCGCGGGCCGGTATTCGCCGGTGTTGGGAATCTGGTAGATCACGACCTGCTGGTCCGGCTTCTCCTCCAGGACCAACGCCCCGTCCCGGGCCGCCCACTTCGACACCGAAGACGCCCCGGCCTCCACCAGCCCGATGCCGCCCAGCAGGTGGGGTACGTCCTGCGGGAGCAGGTCCAGACCCCGCGCCAGACGGAGCTGGGCGCGCAACGACCCCAGACCCAGGAAACCGACGGTTTCGCGCAGATCCTCCAGCTCCTCGTCGGCGGCCAGCTCCTGAAGCCGCCGTACGGCCTCGTCCCCCTTCTCCGGATCCGTGGTCATCGCCTCCAGCCTGGCCTGTTCCTCCTCCGCCCGGATGAGCCGGCTCAGCGTGTCCGCCCGGGCCTCGTCCTTCTCCGTGGCATACAGATCGGCCTGCCCGGCGTCGAGGGCGTACCGGCCGTGCGACGCTTGCATGACGGCACTGATCAGCTGGTTGACGGGGCGGCCGTCCCCCTGGTCACGGCGCGTGTCGAAGCACCACGTCTCGTCCTCCGTTCCCCGCGGTTTGCGGATGGCGAGCTCGGGGATGTTGCCGGCGGCCGTCTCCCGGCCGGAAGCCGCCTCGCTGCCGCTGACCCGGTGCGCCTCGTGGGGCCGGTGAGTGTCGCGGAGAACCGTCTGTTCCTCAAAGAGCTCACGCGGGGCGTACAGGCACAGGCCGGTCTCGTCGTTGATGATCCGGAAGTCCCCGCTCGGAAAGCCGTTGTCCATGAGTCCTCTTCCTCGGGTACTGGGGGCAGCGTATTCGCGTGCTCTCAGGCCCCGTGCCCCGATGTGATCACCACACACCCACAGGATCGCGCCATGCGTGGGCGTCTACGGCCAATCCGCCCGCACCACCTGGAGGCGCCTTCCAGGTGGTGCGGGCGGCGGGGCAGGCCGCGGTGTGGAACACCTCCCGCGGCGCCGTCCTGGTCAGCGGTGGTAGTCGTACGCCTTGACGTTGACGGTGTGCTTCTTGCCCGACTCGTCGATGACTACGCGCAGGCCCTGGCCGATCCGGTATCCGCCCTTGGAATAGACGCCGAACCAGTTGTTGCCGGCCTTGTTGCAGTACTGGTAGCCGGTGTTGCCGGTGACCGGGATGTACTTGCGGGTTTCGACGTTGTACAGCCGTACCCGCGCCTTGCCGCCGTCACCGCTGTTGTAGCAGTTGAAGTTGATGCCGGTCTTGTCCGTGTCGGGCACGAAGGTCCCCGACACCCACCGGGAGTGGCTGTTGAAGTAGCCGGCGGAGATCTGCGCGGGCCCCCACAGGTGGTGCCAGGATGCCGCCGCCACGCTGCTGTGTGCCGTGGTGGCGGCGGGTCCCGGGGCCGCCGTCGCCGTGCTCAGCGGAGTGAGCGCGGCAGCCACTCCCGCGACGGCCACGGCTGCCCCCAGCCCGCTCCGGTATGTGAATCGCATGGTTCCCCCTGTGCGCATCGGGTGGGTTGTGCGGTCACACACGAAGATAGGCAGACGGGTACCGCCTCACATCCAGCACTGGTTTGACTTGTCCTCCACCCCGTGCGGTAGCAGAGGTCAACTGGTGCGGTAGGGGGAGACGGCCACCCACGGCTGCGGGGGCGCCTCACGCGCTCCGCAGCCCCCCTTACTCCCCGCAGAACTCGGCCTCCACGACCCGCTGTTCGTGGACGTTCCAGTCGCCGTTGAAGTTCAGCGACAGTACGTGGCCGCCGTCCGCGGTCGCCATGGTCTGCGACACGGAACCCTGGATGCCACCGTTGTGCCCCCATACGTCGATGCCGCAGGACAGTTTGATCTTCATCAGACCCAGGCCGTAGGAGACGGTGGGCATACCCTCGATCGGCTCGGTTGTGGTCATCTCCTTCAGCCGGCGCTTGTCGAGGAGCCGACCGGAGAGCAGGGCCTGGTAGAACCGGTTGAGATCACCGGTGGTGGAGATGATTTCTCCGGCCGCGCCTGCGAGGGAGGGGTTGAACTCGGTGACGTCGTACGTGGGACTGTTCGGTTCCGCGGGCCCGGCGAGTTCCCCGGTCAGCTTTGAGTACGCTCGCCCGCTGGGTCCCGGAACTCGGGCCCGGGTGCCCGGCAGGGTGGTGGAGTCCATGTGCAGGGGGCGCAGGATCCGCCGCTCGATCTCGCGGGCGTACGGGTGCCCGGTGGCTTTCTCGATCACCATTGCGGCAAGGGTGTAGTTGGTGTCGGAGTAGCTCCAGCCCGTGCCGGGGGCGAAGGCCGGCTGGTGGGTCATGGCGAGCCGGACGATCTGCTGCGGCGTCCAGGTGTCGTAGCGGTGCTGGAGGAAGCCGGTGCTGAACTCCTTCTGCTTGAAGTCCGCGTCGTCGGTGTAGCTGTAGATGCCGCTGGTGTGGTTGAGGAGCCGGCGCAGGGTGATCTTCGTGCCGTCGTGGCCGTTGCCGCTCACCATGCCCGGCAGCCAGTGGTCCACGGTGTCGTCCAGGCTCAGCCTGCCCTCCGCTTCGAGCTGGAGGACCACGGTGGCGACGAATGTCTTGGTGATCGAGCCCACCCGGAACCGGTCATCGGCCCGCGGCTTTCGGCCCGTTGCCAGGTCGGAGGTGCCCGACCGGCCTGCCCAGACGTCATGTCCCCGCTGGGCGAGGGCGATGGCACCGGGCGGCCCGCCCTGGACCACCCCGTCCAAGGCCGCCTGCGTGGCCGCGTGGCCGCCGCGCTCGGACGACACCCGACCGGTGTGCTCGGCACCCGCCGCCGACGCGGGCAGAGTGAACCCGGCGCCCAGCACCGCCATCGCGACCGCACCGACCGCCGCCGCCCGCAACCTCGGCGCCCCGGGCCCGCCGCCCGCCTTCCCCCGGGGCGGTCGTGTTCCATCTGCTGTATGCGTGTGCTCGTACACGAAGGGCTCCTGCGAGGCCGGTGGTCGACAACTGATCTTCGGAGCCCAGTATTTTCGGTCCGGCCCTGCATCCGGGATCCCGCCAGCCACCTGCTTTGGGGTGGGGCTACCCCCCTGCCCCACCCATCAGCCTCCCGGCGCCGACCGGTTGGCCGAGCGGCGGTGGTGGTGTCAGCGCCCGAGCTGGGCGTCGAGCCACGCGGTGACTTCGGGGGTCACGGGGTCGGCGATGTCGGCGAACTCATCGTGCTTCGTCAGGAACTTGGCGACGTACGGGCAGACGGGGACGATGCGCATGCCGGCGGCGCGGACGTCACTCAGGGCCTGCTCGACGAGGAGCGAGGCGAGGCCCTGTCCGGCGTACGCGTCGTCGATCTCGGTGTGGAAGAAGACCCGCTGGTTGTCGCGGTCGCGGTACGCCGTCAGACCGGCGCGGTTGTCGTCCACGAGGATCTCGTAGCGGTGCCGGGCGTCGACGCGACGGACGACGGGGGTGGAGGTGGGCTCGCTCATGGTGGGTTCCTTCGGTAAAGAG
>NZ_JBJHPC010000037.1:25642-29742 GCF_045257485.1 Streptomyces sp. YS-3
GGTAAAGAGTCAGCGGTGGGAGGGGTTCTTGCGGGGTGCGATGACGGCGTTCGGCAGGGCGGGAGCGGGCAGCCGGTCTCCGGGGTAGCCGTCCACGCTGCCGAAACGGTCGGAGGACTGCTCCCATGCCTGGCGCGCCTCGACGATGTCCTGGTGGCTGCGGCCGATGAAGTTCCACCACATCACGATCTCCTCCTCGAACGGCGGCCCGCCCAGGAGGATCGTCCGCGCCGGGCGGTCGGAGGCGTTGGCCAGCGTCAGGCGGGTGCGTCCCGGGCCGGCGTAACCGAGTTCGGCGGGCAGGAGGGGGGTGTCGTGGAGGTGTACGTCGCCCTCGTCGACCAGCAGGCCGTGTTCGAAGCCCGGGTCGACGTCGAGAGTGAGGGTGGCGCCGGCATCGAGGGTGATTTCGGCCCCGAGCGGCGGGGTGAAGGTGCGGACCGGGGAGGTCTCGCCCGCGAGTGTGCCCAGGAAGACCCTGAGTTCAGCGCCGTCGACACGCAGGGGTTCGGGGGCGTGGTGCTGGAAGTCGCGCGGGGCGTGGCGGTGTTCGGCGGGGAGCGCCACCCACAGCTGGACGCCGTGCAGCACGGTGGTGCCGGGTGTGGAGACCTCGGTATGAGCGATGCCGTGGCCGCCGGTCATGAGGTTGAGTTCGCCGGGGCGCACGAAGGCATGGGTGCCGAGGCTGTCGCGGTGCTCGATCTCACCGCTGAAGAGCCAGCTGACCGTCTGCAGGCCGGTGTGCGGATGCGGGGCGACGTCCATGCCACCGGTGTCGGCGACCCGGTCAGGACCGTAGTGGTCGGCGAAGCACCAGGCGCCGATGAGCGTCCGGGCCCGCTGCGGCAGGGTTCGCCGTACGGTCATCGCTCGCGGTCCGCCCAGCGGGACGTCCCGCGCGGTGAGGACCTCGACCCCCGTGTCGCCCATGTCCCGACCCCTCTCCACCCATGTAGTTTCACTTTCAACAAGCATGGGTGATCATAGTCCTGGTGACAACAGGCAAGGAGCGCAGGGTGAGTGAGACCACGGAGACCAGGGCGGCAGTCTTTCGGGGCACCGGCCGGATCTACCTCGACAAGCAGAGTCCCGCCGCGTACCAGGCACTGGTGAGGACCGCCGACGCCGTGCGGGTGACCGCCGCCGAGGCCGGCCTCGACCGGATCCTGGTCGAGCTGGTCAACCTCCGCGTGTCGCAGCTCAACGGCTGCGCCTTCTGCCTCGATGTGCACACCCGTGCCGCCCTGCGCGCCGGTGAGAGCACCCGGCGCCTGGGCGTGCTGGCCGCCTGGCGCGACACCGAACTCTTCACCGCCCGCGAGCGCGCGGCCCTCGCCCTCGCGGAGGCCACCACGCACCCCGCGGACGCACACGCCCAGGAACAGGCCTACGAGGAGGCGCGCGGCGTACTGGACGACGAGGAGATCTCCGCGGCGGTCTGGGTGGCCATCACCATCAACGCCTTCAACCGGGTCTCGATCCTGAGCAAGCACCCGGTACGGGAGACTCTCGCCGGTTAAGTTCCTGTCAGTCCCCGCCGGGCATGCGGGAGCCCGGCCACGTCAAGGGCTGGTAGCCCCGTCCTCGCCGTGGCCGGGCGTCTCGTTCGTCCGGGCCGTCACACAGCGGCGGCCCGGCAGCTTGCCGCGGGTGGTTCAGTGCCGCGGACCGCGCCGGTCGCCACGGCCCGGCTCGTTGCCCCGGCGGTCGCGCCTGCCGGTGCCGTCGTCGTACTGGATCTGCTCCTTGCGGACGCTCTCGGAGATCTCCTTCTGCTCGGTGACCTTGTCGGTCTCAAGGCGGACGCGCTCGACGGCGACCTTCTCCTTGCCGACGACAGGGCGTTCCGCGTGCAGGGTCACCTCGGACTCCGCCTCACCGATGTCGGCGCGGACCTTCTCGCCGTCGCGGATCGGCTCGCGCACCACACGGACTTCCTCGTGGCTGACCGGCACGGTGGTGGTCACGTTCTCCGTCACCACGACCTTGCGCAGGCGCGCCCGGCCGACCTCCTGCTCCTCGGTCCCGACGTGCAGACGCTCCTCGGAACGGACCAGCTCGTCCTCGCCCCTCGTCTCCCGCGCGCCCGCCGCTCCCATGCCGGCCCGGTCGGTGCGTCCGGTGCCGGGGGCACCGTCGCCGGACAGGCCGTAGTGGCGGTAGAGGGTGCGCTCCTCCTCCGCGTCCAGGTGCTGGTCCGCGTCCACGTGGGGGGCGTCGTGCACATGCGCCTTGGGGTGGACGACGGTGAGGGTGTCGCCGTCGCTGCGCGCCCCGGACAGCGGCACGAAGGTCTCCTTCGTGCCGAAGAGACCAGTCTTGACGGTGACCCATTCGGGGCGGCCGGTGTGGTCGTCGAGCCAGACCTGTTCGACGGTCCCGATCTTGTCGCCCTTCGGGTCGCGGACGGTGAGGTCCTTGAGCTCGCCGGTATGGAGGAATCCTGCAGTCATGCTTCATCGCTCCTTCGGAGGATGCGGCCCAGGGGATTCGGTGCGCCCCATGGGAAAGGCCGCGCCCTGCCCCTCATTCCCGCCCCTACCAGGCAGTCCCGCAAACGGGGGTCGCGCTCCTTGGCCTCGTCACGCCGCGCGCTGCTACGCCGCGCAGAGCCGTTTCGGCTCACCCCTTCGACCGGGCCGCGTTAGACCATGCGAGCGAGGCGGGTACCCGTGCCGACGTGCAGGCATCAGGTGCGCCATGCGTGGAACACGGCTGCGTGAGACCGGCCCGGACAGCCGGGCACCCAGCACAGCAGGGCAGGGAGAGGCACGTGCCGGACACCCTCGAACCGACGTACGACCGTATAGGACGCAGCATCACCGCCCGCGCGGACCGGTTGTGGGAGGTGAGCTCGCTCCTGCACAAGGACCCGGAACCGCCCTACGAGGAGTACCGGGCCGCGGCGACACTGAGCGGGGAACTGGAGGACGCCGGGTTCCGGGTGGAGCGTGGCGTGGCCGGTCTGCCGACGGCGTTCCTCGCGCGCACCGGCACCGGCGACGGGCCGTGCGTGGCGCTGCTCATGGAGTACGACGCGCTGCCCGGCCTCGGTCACGCCTGTGGGCACAATCTGATCGCCGGAGCGGGTCTCGGCGCGGCGCTCGCGCTGCGTGACGCGTTCGAGGAGGTCCCGGGCACCGTGCTGGCGGTCGGCACGCCCGCGGAGGAGCGCGGCGGGGGCAAAGTGGCCGAGGTCGCCGCCGGGCTGTTCGAGGGGGTGGACTGCGCGCTGATGTTCCACCCCGGGGCGCAGAACTGGTCGTGGGCGCCGCTGACCGCCCAGCGGCAGTTGCGGGTCGCCTTCCACGGCCGGGCGGCGCACCCCACGGGCAACCCGACCGAGGGCATCGACGCCCTGGCCGCGCTGATCCAGTTCTTCAACACCGTCTCCGTACTGAGCAGGCGCCTGCCGTCCGGTTCCCACATCCAGGGCATCGTGACGCGGGGCGGCGAGGCCACCAACATCGTCCCCGAGTACGCCGAGGGGCTCTTCGGGCTGCGCGGGGCCACGACCGCCGCCCTGGAGAACCTGGTGGCCGAAGTGGGCTCCACCGCCCGTGGCGTGGCGCTGGCCACCGGCACGAGGGCGGTGGTGGAGCGGGTGGGGGAGACGTACGAGCACTTCCGCGACAACGACGTGCTGTCGCGGCGGTTCGCCCGCCACATCGCCCGGCACGGGATCGAGCTGACCGAGCCCGTCGCCGGGGTGTATCTGGGCTCGTCCGACATCGGCAACGTCAGTACGCGCGTGCCCGCGATCCACCCCTTCGTCGCGATCATGGGCGCCGGCGGTACGGACCACACGCCCGAGTTCGCGGAAGCGGCGGGTGGACCGCGGGCTCGCGAGGTGATGCCGGCCGCCGCCGAGGCACTGGCCCGTACGGCGGCCGACGTACTGATCGTGCCCGGTGTCCGCGAGGAGGCGTGGGCGCGGCTGCGGGAGCTGGCGACCGCAGGGCTGTGACCGGCGAGGCGGGCGGGAGCGGGCCGTGCGACCGTGTGCCGCGTCGGGCGCCCCGCTCCCGCCTGTTCTCCTGCCCGGTCCCGCCCGTTCCCGCCCGGGGGCGGCCAAGGCCCCCGGGCGGGAACGGGCG
>NZ_JBJHPC010000361.1:0-7488 GCF_045257485.1 Streptomyces sp. YS-3
GTCCCGTACGGCACGAGCACCGCAGCGTGGTGGATGCGGCGCTCTACCGGGACGGCCGCCGGGTCTCGTCCCCCGACACGCTCGCGGAGACCTTCCGCAGGCTGCGCGAGACCCCCGACGGCATGGCGTGGATCGGCCTGCACCGCCCGTCGGAGGCCGAACTCCTCTCCCTGGCCGAGGAGTTCGACCTGCATCCGCTGGCGGTCGAGGACGCGTTGGAGGCCCATCAGCGCCCCAAGCTGGAACGGTACGGCGAGACCCTCTTCGTGGTGCTGCGCGCGGCCCGCTATCTGGACGCGCCGGAGGAGGTGGACTTCGGCGAGCTGCACGTTTTCATCGGCCGCGACTTCCTCATCACCGTCCGCCACGGCGCCGCCCCCGACCTCTCGGCGGTGCGGCGCCGCATGGAGGAGACCCCCGAGCTGCTGGCCCTGGGCCCGGAGGCGGTGCTGTACGCGATCCTGGACGCGGTGGTGGACGGCTACGCCCCGGTCGTCGCCGGCGTCCAGAACGACATCGACGAGATCGAGACGGAAGTCTTCCGCGGCGACCCGGAGGTGTCGCGCCGCATTTACGAACTCTCCCGCGAGATGGTGGAGTTCCAACGCGCCACACGCCCCCTGGTCGGCATGCTGCACGGCCTGATGGCGGGCTTCGCGAAGTACGGCACGGACGAGGAACTCCAGCGCTACCTCCGCGACGTGGCCGACCACGTCACCCACACCAGCGAACGCGTGGACGGCTTCCGCCAGGCCCTCACGGAGATCCTCACGGTCAACGCGACGCTGGTGACCCAGCAGCAGAACGCGGAGATGCGGGCACTGGCGGAGGCGGGCTTCGAGCAGAACGAGGAGATCAAGAAGATCTCGTCTTGGGCGGCCATTTTGTTTGCTCCCACGTTGGTGGGAACTATTTATGGGATGAACTTCGAGAACATGCCCGAACTGGGGTGGGGGTTCGGGTACCCGTTCGCAATTCTGCTGATGGCGGGGGTGTGCGTGAGCCTGTACTTCATCTTCAAGCGACGGGACTGGCTGTAGGCGCCAGCCCAAGCCAAATGATCAACTTCGCTTATGCGGACATCCATGGGTAACTGTTTTGGGCCCTGGGGAGAATGCGCGGCCTTGGGGAGCGGGCCATCATTCTCCTCACCTGCTCTTCCGCACTTGCCGTACGACGTGGCTCAGCGGAGCGGCTTCAGCCAACCGTCACTTAGTGTGTCCTACCGGGCCGTGCGGGCGTCTGCGCGCAGCGCGGCTCGCCCTCTCCATCAGGAGGGCCGCACTTCCCGGCCGAGAGCCGTGGTGACAGCCCTGGTGAACGAGGCGGGTGCGTAAGGGCTTCGCCTCCGATGTGCAGCAGTCGGCGCGGACCTCGTCGAGGGTCACGGTTGGGGAAGATTGGCGGGAACCCGCTTGCGATGCGCTCGACCGTCTGGCTAGCTTGCACGTAGGAATGGAGCCCGGGAAAGCGCCTGGGCCACCCCCCGTCATCTTTAGGTACGGAGCGTCGGAGAGCACCCTCGCCACCACCTGCTTCCACACCCTACGCACCCAATCTGTTCTCGGCTGTCAACCGCCGGGCAGGTGAAAGGCGATGCCTTGACCATCTATTCCCAGCACGCCAACCGTGGGAAGACGCAGATCCTTGCGACCTACCAGGGCCCGGACGGCGTAGCGTCCAAGACTGTGACGAGCCTCGGCGACTCTCGCCTCGCGGCTCCGATCGTCGACGCCCTCAACCGGATCTCCGCCTTCATTACCGTCCCTGTCAGTGTCCACGACCGCCGGGAACGGCGCGTGGACTACTACCCGCACAAGCACCTCGCGGCGCTGACTGACGCTGCCGCCCGAGTCGAACTCCTGAATGGCGCGCACAGCCTGTGGTACGAGTACGTCTGCCTAAGGCTTCATCAGGCGCTGGCCGACTTGGAGGATGCCTTGGTGGCTGTGCCCGATACGGTCAGCAGGGCGATCCGTTCCGAACTGGAGCTAGAGGAGCGCGAGTTGCGAGCAGCACTCGATGACTTCTCAGGGACTTCTTCGGGAGACGAGCCGGAGCCCGAGCGGCACTGGGAGTTCGACCATCCATTCGTGAATTACGACGACGGAATGGACACACTGAGCGACCGGACACGTGCACAGCTCGACAGCCGTGAGGAAGACTGCACCCCGGAGGCTCGGGAGAAGGCCGTCGCCGGCCTCCGAGTACTGGTCACCGCACACTCCAGGAGCGGTGCCATGTGGGCTTCCCTGGATGATCCCAGCTGCGAGCTGTTTGCGGAGCCCTACGACTCTGACGGTTTCTACTTGACCGTCCACGCGCCCGAACCCTCTGACGACGTCGGCTCGTGGGAGATCGAGATCGGGCACTGGGAACCTGACGATCCCCACGAAGAATACGGGGAACACACCAGTGCGACCGGCAGCACCATACTCAAATGTGCTCTTCCCTCTGCACCGGACGCCGACGAGATCACACGCCTGCTGAAATCCGTGGAGGAGAACCCGATGGTGCTTGCACAGTGGGCCAAGACGCCGGTGGGAACGGCACTCGAAGGGACCACCATGGTGGTAACCAAGCATCACGACTCGTGATCGAGCGTCCGGAGGAGGGATCGGGCTGACCAGATGACGGCCTCGACCAACCGGTCGTCGCAGGACAGCCTCACGACCGCCCCCGCTCGCTGCAGAGCGGGGGCGGTCCAAGTTGTGGACTCACATACGAGTGGTACCGGCGGCGCGGAGCCGCGCCCAGGCCAGCCGTCAGCAGCCGTCCAGGCCGAAGGGGCGCGATCAAGGAGCGCCCATGGCTCGCAGGCTCTGGACGACATACGTCATGTGCTGAGCATTGCCGACCCACAACCAAGTACTGAAGGTGCCAGTTCCACCACTCCCTTGTGCGCAGTCACGGATCCAAGCCTCACCGGCACTCGTACTAGGCTTCCTGAAGCCGGGAGAGTCAAGTAAGTGCCGCGCCATGAAACGGTTGTTGGTGGCATGCCCCTCGCCACGCGCCAGCATCTTCACGATGACGAAGGAGCGGTCGGTGGTATAGCGCAGCGCTCCCCATGGCGGGCCGCCCTTGCCTTGCGGAACGCGAGCAAGGTCGGAGGCGGCCTGAATCCCATAGTCGCCGTAGGTCAGTAGGGAAAGGTAGGGCCGTCCACTCTCCGCGGTCTCGCACCACAGGGTCCAATCCGTGCGCGGCTCGTCGTGCAGTCCCTGGTCCATCAATTCAGCGGTCAGCGCTGGCATCCCACCACCAATCACCGCGACGGTCCGCCACGGGGCGAGAGATACCAGCGCGTCCAGCGCCCTCAACGCCTCCTTGCCGGCGTCGGGGCGGTCGGCCAGCACAGCGACCAGGTCAAGGAGAAGGTCCACCCGTACAGCAAGGTCCGCACGCGCCAGCAGGTCACGAACACGCTCGACCACGTCACCACCACCCCACCCCTCTGCCATCCGCACCCGGATACCGAGTCCGTCACCGGAGCGCCGGGCCGTCTCCAGTGCCCATGTCTGCTGTGCCCGAGGCCGCTCCGGCCCTGTCACGGGGCGCAACGGGGCCACAGCGATGACTCCGCTCAAAAGGGGCTCAAGAACCGGAAGTTGACTCTCATCGGCGAATGGGGCGTCGAGCCATGCCGGATGGTAGCGCTGAGCTTTCGTCACCTTCTCCAGGTCACCCCGGAACATGGACTCCAGCTCCGAAGGCAACAGGCCGGGGCGGAGCGGGAGACTCCACAGTGGTGCCACAGCCCGCTGGATGTCGGGACGCAGACGGCGATAGGCGTCCGCAGCATGAGGTCGCGCCGGAAGTGCGGGAACGTACAGCGGTTCGGACATAGCGGCTCGCCCCCCCTTGTTCACCGCTTGCTCCTCGTCCCTTCTGACCAGGGTGAGCGGCAACGCGTGGTTGCGGAAGAGGGTGTTCTCAGCCAATGCAGGCCCCATTGCCCCGCGACACGAGAACAACACCCCCTTGCGCTGGAGAGTCGAGAGCAACGGGTACCGCGCGGTGGTACAGCCTCAGCTCACGCCGCCGTGACGCCCCTGGAGCCCGTCGAGCAAGCAATCAACGGCTGCCCGTCCCTTGCCTCCGGCCTCCGGCATGAAGTGGGCGTAGTGGTCGAGGGCGACGGTGTGCCGAAGCACGTGGCGCTTTGAATGAAGCCCGTGCGTAAGTCGGCGGGTATCCGGGGACGGAACCCTGTCCTGAGTCACCTCGGAAAGCTGGCAGGCGTCGTCTTCGATAGCTCAGACCACGTATTGCACTGGATCAGAGAGTTCGATGAGCAATGGATCTTCTAACAGCGCCCTGGGAAGCCGTACGCCACACTTCTGCACAGTGACCTCGACTGGTCCGATCCCGATCATGCCTACCGGATTGCTCCTGCCCGGCGCATGGGCTCAAGGGATCCATCTCGGCGAAGACTTCCCCAAAGAGTTGAGGCCTGAACATGCCGGAGGCGCTGTGGCTCGCCTTCTGCTTCTCTACGACAGAGCGGTTCCGGCGTGGAGTTGAGGTACCGAGATGAGAGAGTTGGTAACCGCATACACGCCCGGTTGACGGGCTGTCACCGGCGGTGT
Organism: Streptomyces sp. YS-3; assembly: GCF_045257485.1. Classification (NCBI taxonomy): domain Bacteria; kingdom Bacillati; phylum Actinomycetota; class Actinomycetes; order Kitasatosporales; family Streptomycetaceae; genus Streptomyces; species Streptomyces sp. YS-3. Next base: position 4,593 of record NZ_JBJHPC010000361.1, read on the forward strand.
CGCTCCTCCTGTCTCCCGCCCAAGAGGGGGTTTGAGCTAGACACACTGAGTGTCTAGTTGCGTGACAGTACTGGCGCACAGTCGGAAACGCCCAGGACGTCAGCGGACCATCAGCACAAATGGCAGGCAGTTAGCCCAAGGATACCGAGTATCCCAAGTTGCGTCGGGACAAAGGGCGACGGGATCAAATTTCGCGACCCCGACCTGTAGAACCAGGTCAGGCCCGGTACTAAGAGATCAGTACCGGGCCTGACCTGTTCTCCGGACCTCCGAGGAGTTGACCTGACCGACCGCGGTCACCGTGTCGGTACAGCTCGACGAACTCGCCCTTGGACGACGACATGAACGAACAGCGAGGCCGGGGCCCTCCCTCCACCCTGCTCTCCACAACAACCATCCCCGCAGCAGCCAAAACTGGCAACGGTTTCCAGATACCCGGCGCACAATGGCTGTTGCACTTCAGCACGAACGCTCTGAACCATGCGAGCGTCTCCAGCCAGCCGTCGATCCGTTCCTGCGGGAGATCCGTTGTCCGTTCGTGTCAGACCCGCCCAGCCCGGAGACCCTGTCCGCATCGGCCCCTACCGGATCGTCGGACGTCTGGGCTCAGGCGGTATGGGTACAGTTCATGCCGCACTCGACCCCACTGGGTTACGGGTAGCGGTGAAGCTCATCCACCCCGCACAGGCCGCAGACCCCGAGTTCCGCGCCCGGTTCCGGCGCGAGGTCGAGCTTTCCCGGCGCGTAACGGGCCCATCCCTGGTGCCGCTACTCTCCGCCGACCCGGAAGCCGCGCTCCCCTGGCTCGCCACCTCCTACGTCCCCGGCCCCACTCTGAATGAGCACGTGGCCGCGCACGGGCCCCTGACCGGAGGAAGTCTGTATGCCTTCGCCACCGGCACCGCCACCGCACTCGCTGCCATCCATGCGGCCAACGTGATCCACCGTGATTTAAAGCCTCAGAACGTCATCCTCGCGCCGGCCGGGCCCATGATTTTGGACTTTGGGATTGCCCGTGCCCTTGACGGCACCAGCGTGACCCGTACTGGCTCGATGACCGGCACGCCTGGATGGATCAGCCCTGAGCATTACCGGAACGGTACAACCGCAGCCGCAGGCGACATCTTCACGTGGGGAGCACTCATCGCCTATGCCGCCACTGGGCGACTGCCGTTCGGGTCCGGTGCACCGGACGTCGTCGCATTTCGCATCATGTCCGAGCCGGCTGATCTGGAAGGGATACCGGAAGGGCTTCGAAGGGTCCTGGAGAAAGCTCTGGCCAAGGGGGCGGACGAACGTGGAACAGCTGATGCAGCCGCTGAGAAGTGCGCCAAGTTGCTCGCTGCCCAGACAACACAGGTAGTGGATGCCGGGCTGGAGCCGACGCGCGTCGGCAACCTAGTGGCCACAGGATGGCAGATGCCGCCCATACCCGACCCTTCCTGGCACCTTCCGCCAGCTCATACAGGCAAACGCACCGTGGCCACGGTCCTGGTGGCTGCAGCGGTCGTCGGCGCGCTGACAGGCGGAGGGCTGGTCTTCTTGCCCAAGGAAACTACTGGTGACGCGCCCGCGGCGGCACCAGGGACCAACATCGTTCCTACGCCCGCACACACATCGCCCCAGCCTTCGGCGACGCCTGCTCGTGCTGGAGGGTCGGGCGCCCTCGTGATCGGTGGGAGCCCAAGTTTGGCTACGTGGCACCAGGCACGTCCGGCGCAGGGACAAGGTGAGCACGATGTGGCTCGCGCGGTTCTGCACGACACCGGAACCATCTGGCATGAGGGGATCGAGGTCGCTCCGAAGACCGTGACGTTCCACGAGCCGCGTAAGGAGGTGTACCTCTCCTACTCGTTGACCGGTGTAGAGGCAGTGCGCCTCTACACGGAGACCGAGATCGCGTCCTCCATCTGCCTGACCTTGCGGGATGTGGTACGCAGGCTTCACCCGGACCTGCCGTACCGCAAGTACGTCCTCGTGAACGAGTCGCCCGGCAGCACCACCCGGGTGGCATGGGACGACGACTTCATGGCCAATTCCCGATGCAGGTCGGCCGCCGACCAGGAGACGACCTCGGTGCCTGATACCTGGCAGCCAAATGATGACGGGCAAGCCGCCGCGATGGTGCCCAGCACAGACCTCACCGAAATCCGGGTCGCCGACCAAGCAGCACGGAAGATCATCGCGAGGTCGAACAGCATGCAACAGACGCTGGGAACAGTACGCACCCTGAGCGGCAGGGACATCAGCGTTGGCTTCGACCCCGCGGGATCGGCCACGTACGTGTGGTCCAACTACAACATGTGGAGTAGGGACGAGGTCGACGTCTGGGCGGCGATGGCCGCAGGCGAGGCGTGCCGCGCTCTGGTCCGGCAGCGGAAGGACTCGGGCACAGCGTGGCCGTATGTGCACTACGCGGTGGCGGAGATCGCTGCGTCCCGCTACCAAGTGGTGCGCTCGGGTACGGCAACGACAGCGTCCGAGTGCCCCGCCTGAAGGTGTAAGTCCGCGCCCACGGGAAGAGCGGCCCGGGGCGAGCCAGCAGCATTCGGTTCAGCACCATCAGGAGAGCCCAAGCAGCAAGACACCGCGGCGAGCTGATCAGCGCTAAGCCCAGAGGGGCACAGCCAGCCATTCGGTGACGAAGAGGTCGTAGGTTCAGCTGCTACCGGTCCTTCTCGCCCGCCGGACCTGTTTTCGGTGCGTGGGCCACCACGGGCAGCACGCCCCGGACCAGCCACGCGTCTAGCCTCTCTTGCCCCTGTGACTCCAGCATCGCCGATACTTTGGGTGACGGCTGAGCCATCTCTGAGCACCTCGCGTCGGCGGTGGTCCTGTGCACGCGCGACTCTGCTTCGGCTTCAAGCGACGCGACTGGCTCACGCCCCCGAGCCCC
>NZ_JBJHPC010000362.1:0-7433 GCF_045257485.1 Streptomyces sp. YS-3
CACCCTGCCCGCCCCCCTGAAACCACCGTCTCTGCGCCGACGGCCGGCCAAATCACGGGCGGCCTCCGGCCAGTCGCCGTGGTCGAAGGTGAAGCCCGCGTCGAGGAGGCGGCCGGGGACGACTCGGCGGCTCTTCAGCAGCAGTTCGGTGTCCGTGCGCAGTACGTACGCGCCGAGTTCCGCCATGCCCTTCGTCGCGGGCAGGCCCAAGGGGGCTCCCCAGGCGGCGCGCAGGGCGCGCATGAAGGCGCGGTGCGGAAGCGGGGCGGGGGCGGCGAGGTTCACCGGCCCGGAGATGTCGTCGCGGTCGGCCAGGAACCGGACGGCTCGTACGAAGTCGTCCTCATGGATCCACGACACGTACTGGCCCCCGCCCGCGACGGGCCCCCCGAGGCCGAGCCGTGCCATCCACGACATCACGTCGAAGACACCGCCCCGGTCGGGGCTCATCACCATGGCGGAGCGCAGCGCGACCTTGCGCGTGTCCGGGGTGTCGGCCTCGTGCTGCGCCCGCTCCCAGGCCTTGGCGATCTCGACGCTGTAACCCCAGTAGGCCGGGACACCGGCTTCGGTGCCACCGATCACTCCGGAGGCTTCGTCGTGGGGTGCGTCATGGCGGTGGGCGTAGATGGTGGCGGTGCTCATCTGCAGCCAGAGGCGGGGCGGCCGGGCGGCGCCCGCGATCGCCCGGCCCACGACCTGCGTCGAGCGGACCCGCGAATCCATCATGGCCCGCAGGTTGGCCGGGGTGTACCGGCAGCTCACGCTGCGTCCGGCCAGATTGATCACGACATCGCTGCCGTCGATCTCCTGAACCCACGGCCCGGTGCTCTCACCGTCCCAGTACACCTCGCGCTCGCCCGCAGGCCGCCGGGTGAGGATCACGACTTCATGACCGGCGGCGGTCAGCGCGCGGTCCAGCACAGTCCCGACCTGACCGGTTCCGCCGGGAAGGACTACCTTCATCGACTTCCCCTCCCTCTGTTGCTGCGAGCCTAGAGGAGGAGTTGAACGCGTTCAAACGGGGGGGTGGGTGCGACGGCGGACGTACACATCACACCCGCCGGGCCGCCGCCACCCATCCGCTGGGCTCGGTGATCCGCCCCCTCACCAGGCCTTGCCGGCCTGCTCCCGAGTCGTCCGGTTGATCCGGTTGAAGAAGTTGGTCATCGCGATCCCCAGGATGAGCGCGGCCAACTGGTTCTCCGTGAAATGGTCCGCGACGGCGTCCCAGATCTCGTCGGTCACGCCCGGCGCGCCGTCCTGGATACGGGTAGCCGCCTCGGCCAGTGCGAGGGCCGCGCGCTCCTCGTCGGTGAAGAAGGGCGTCTCGCGCCACGCGACCACATTGTGCAGCCGCTCCTCCGTCTCCCCGGCCTTCCTGGCTCCCTCCACGCCTGCGAACACACACGGGCTGCAGCCGTTGATCTGGCTGACGCGCAGGTGGACCAATTCCAGCAGGCGCCGGTCGACACCTCCGGCGTGCATCGCCTTGTGCAGGTGCTGGATCGCGGTGATCAGATCGGGGTTCGCCGCACCCTTCATACGTGCTTCCATCAGCCGTACTCCCTCATCGGTTACGTGGGCCCTTCCGGGCTCGTCATCACCCATGACGGAGCGGTTTCGAGGAAGGTAACAACATGTCCGACAGCACCCCGGCGGACCCGGTGGCCGAGGCCTTCGAGGCCCAGCGCGAGCGGTTGCGGGCGGTCGCCCACCGCATGCTCGGATCGCATGCCGACGCCGAGGACGTCGTACAGGAAGCATGGCTGCGGCTGTCCCGCCAGGACGTGGCGGCCCTCCACAACCTCGACGGCTGGCTGACCACGGTGGTCAGCCGGATCTGCCTCGACGCGCTGCGGGCGCGCCGGACCCGCCCCGAGGCGTCGTACGGCGACCGGCTGCCCGAGTTCGTGGTGACGGTCGACGACGGGCCCCTCCCGGAGGACGACGCGCTGCTCGCCGACTCGGTGGGGGTCGCCCTCCTCGTCGTCCTGGAGTCGCTCCGGCCGAGCGAGCGGCTGGCGTTCGTGCTGCACGACCTCTTCGCGGTGCCGTTCGCCGAGATCGGCCAGATCCTGGGCAAGTCGACCGACGCCACCAAGATGCTCACCAGCCGCGCCCGCAGGAAGGTACGGGCGACGGAACGGCCGCCGGATGCCGGACCGGAGCAGCGCGCGGTGGTCCAGGCGTTCCTGGCGGCATCCCGCGACGGGGACTTCGAGGGTTTGCTGCGGGTGCTCGACCCGGACGTGAGGCTGGCCGTCGACACCCCCGCCGGTGTGGTCGTCACCCTCGGCGCCACCGGGGTCGCCGCCGGCGCGAAGCTGTCGGCCGACGCGGCGGTACGCGGTCGGGCCGTGCTCGTCAACGGCCTTCCGGGAGTCCTCTCCTGGCGCGCGGACGGCACCCCGCTCGCGGTCCTCGCGTTCACCGTCACCCACGGCCGGATCACGGAGATCACGGCTGTGGTCGACCCGGCCCGGCTCGCGCGGATGGACCTTCCGGCGCCGGTCTGAGGGTCGGAGTACGGAAGCGGTGCATCCGAAGGCCCGGGGAAACGTACGGGAGGCAGCAGGCCGTACCCACCGGCCTGCGCAGGCGCACGAAAATCAGTGGAACAGGACCACCGTGCGCCCCTACCGTGGTGCCGAGCCACATCGTTGAGGCAAGGACGTGCCGTTGTACACCAAGTGAGACCCCCCGACTGCTGATTCGTCGCGCGTCGCGCAATAGGCGCCGCGCTGCTTCCTGCTGCGGATTTCTCACTGGAACCGGTGTACTTCTGTGCTCACCACCTGGGTGGTCATGCCCACCTGCCTGCCCGTCGTTCGGCGCCGCTGTCACACGTGCGCGTCCGAACGCTTCCGGGCGAACGGCAAATTCCGCGTCAACGCCCATCACAAGCTGATCGATGTCTGGCTCCTCGCGCTCTGCGCCACGTGCGGGGAAACCACCAAGATCACGATCCTGGAGCGGACGAACGTACGCTCCGTACGGCCGGAGTTGCTGGACCGGCTGCACGACAACGATCCGGATCTGGCAGCCGAACTGCTGCAGGATCCGCTCGTACGGCGCCGTAACCGCATCGCCCTCGACTGGGACGACGCGTGGCGCCTCGACACCGGGGGAACGGATCACCTGGACCGTGAGGCGATCGACGTCTCGGTCCGCTTCGCGGCCCGGATTCCCGTCCGGCCGGTACGGCTGATCGCGGAAGGCTTCGGCCTTTCACGGGCGGAGGTCGAGAGACTGCTGACAGAGGGCAACCTCGTGTCGGTGGTCCGGTTGAGCGGCAAGCTCTCCGGCGACTTCACCTTCACGCTCAAGCGCTGATCCGGCACGCGGGATCAGCGGCCTGCCCGGCGAACTCCGCCGGGCAGGCCTCTTTCCTCCCCCGGGCCGCCCCCGCCGCACGCCGATCCCCGGAGCGCGGGCGGGCTTCCCGGGTACGCCCGTGCGAGCATCAGTGCATGAGCGGCTCCTATGAGATGTATCTGGGTGCCGCCATACACCTTGGACGGTCCGGAGCAGGGGAAGGAAGGGGCACGGGATGAACGAGAAAGTCGCCGCTGTCACGGCGGTCTGGGAAGACATCGAGCGGTGGTACCTCTCCCAGGGCGCCCCCCAGGTGCTCCAACCCCCGGCTACGGACGAGCAGATCGCCTCGGTCGAAACAACCCTCGGCGTCGAGCTCCCCACCGAGGTGAAGGCGTCGCTGCGCAGGCACGACGGGTCCGCCGACGGGGGCTGGCCCAAGGGCCGACTGCTGTCCTGCGACGGCATCCTCAGCGAGACCCGCGTCTGGCGGGATCTCCTGGCCGACGGCACCTTCGACAACCTCAAGAGCTTCCACGCGGGGGGCGACGCGCTCAAGCCGGGCTGGTGGAACCCCGGTTGGGTCTCCCTCGACGCCGACGGCGCGGGCAACGGCTCGGTCCTGGACCTGTCGCCCGGGCCCGCGGGCCGGGTCGGCCAGGTGATCGACATGGACCACGAGGTGGGCCCGAGCGGCCCCATCGCGAGCGACTTCGTCGGATACCTGACGGATGTCGCCACCCAGTTGGACGAGTTCTCGGTGGTCGACGGGCAGTACGTGCGGGAACGGTAGGGGCGAGAGGCGGCAGGACAGGGCAGAACTGGACGCCCCTGGGCCCTGCGAGGTCCCTCAGCGCGCCGCCCTACTCTCCGGAATCACCGCTCACCCCACCACCCCGCTCCCGCACGAGTTCCGCGATGATCTCGGTGCCGAGCGCATACGCGGGTACCCCCGCCGTGATGAGCGCGGTCTCGGCGACGCCGATCAGGTCGGTGATGTCGGCTCCCGCATGGAGTGCTCCCCGGGCGTGGATCCGGGCCGGGTGCGGTCGGCCGAGAGCCAGTAGTTGGCCGAAGTGGACCAGCTGCTGGACCCGTCCACCGAGCGGGCTGTCGGTCAGCACGATGTGGCGCAGTGCCGCGACGGCCTCCTCGGTCGGCWGCCGACCGAACCGTGCGGCGAGGCGCAGTCGGTCCTCCACCCCGCCCGGGACGGTGCCGAGGGTGGATCGGTAGCGGTCGCGTACGGCTTCCGTACGGGAGGCGAGGCTCTCGTCCGTCATCGTGGGCTCCGTACGGGAGGCGAGACCGTCGTCCGTCATGACGCGACCCGGGCGATCGCGGCGCGCACAGCCTCCTGGGCGCCCGGCGGGAAGTCCACGGCCCCGCCGATCGCCGCCGCTGCGATCTCCGCCTCGGCGCTCTCCTCGATCGCCACGATGAGGCGGGCGGTGGCGGCCGAGTCCGGGCCGAACGCGAGGAGGCCGTGGTTGGCCAGCAGGACCGCGGCCGTCGTCGGGCGCTGTTCGAGTATGTCGGCGATCCCGCGCACCGAAACGTCCGACCCGCGCGGCCCCCAGGGCACCACCGGGACGTCCTCCGCCTGTCCGGAGCGCAGCATCGGCTCGGTGCGGCACGGCAGCGGCCGGTGGGCCACCGCGAAGGCGGTCGCGGAGGGCGAGTGGGTGTGGATGATCGCGCCCACGTCGGGGCAGGCCCGGTAGACGACACTGTGCATGGCGATGATCTCGGCGCTGACCGACTGGAGTTCGCCCTCCAGGACCTGCCCGTCGAAGCTGACGACAGCCAGGTCCTCGGGCCGTATCCCGCGCACGTATCCCGGCGTGAGCAGCATGCGCTCACCGTCGAGCCTCGCGCTCAGGTTGGCGTGCCCCGAGTGGGCCATCACCCCGGCCGCGAAGAGGCTTTCCGCGGCTTCCACCAGCTGGTCGGCGCGCTCCTTGACCACATACGTATCGCTCATGGCGGTATCTCCAAGTGTCCCGGCAGCGGCGGCTCGTCCGCCGCTGTCCCTGTGTGGACCACTCTTCAACTTGAACTAAGGTTTAAGTCAACTGCCGGGCACGAAGGGCCACAAAAGGAGCGGAACGTGCGTATGACGATCGGCCGGCTCTCGGAGATCACCGGAGTGCCCGCCTCGGCCATCCGGTACTGGGAGCGTCACGGACTGCTGCCCGCGCCCGAGCGCGTGAGCGGGCAGCGGCGCTATCCGCCGGAGGCGGCCGAGCGGATCACGGTGCTGCGCAAGTGTCAGCAGGCGGGGTTGACGCTGGTCGAGATCGCCGAGTTCCAGCAGGAGCAGTCGCGCCGGGAGGCGATGATCCGCGCCAAGATCACCGAGATCGAACAGCGCATGGTCGACCTCGACCACGCGCACCAACTGCTGGCCCACGCCCTCAAGTGCAGCGAGGAGGACATCGTCAGATGTCCCAAGTTCCGTGAACAGATGGCGGATTGGCAGAAGGTGACTCCGGCGCGCTGAGCCATACGTCCTGTGCCGCACGCCCTGCGCCTTACGCCCCGAGCCGTACGCCCCGAGCCATGCGCCCCCGTGTGTGGTGGGCCCCGCCGAACGTCAACGGTGGGGGCCCACCTCCTTCGCATCACTTCCCGAAAGACAGGAGCGTGCGGTCCCTGTGCTGAGCCTTGGGACTCTGGACGCGGCCGTTGAGCAGGAAGAACCGGCCTCCGGACCAGGCCGTACGGGGGTTCAGGAAGAACGCGCGCTCGGTGGCGGCCGAGGCTGCCGGCGTCCGAAGCAGGGTCTGGGGTATACCGCCGGTCGCCGCGATGGTGGCCACCGAGGCCGAGTCGGCTGGGCCCTGGCCCGGCTGGACGTAGACAACGGCCTTGCCGCCCTCGACCACCAGCGGCCTCATGGCCCGGCCGTGCGGCTCCTTCGTACGCCATTTCTCCTTGCCGGTGCCCAGGTCGACTGCGACCACCTCGTTGGTCTCCGGTTCGCCTAGCACCGCGCCCCCGGAGCCGGAGGTGCCGAGGTAGAGGGTGGCCGTGTCCGAGGCGGCGAACGTGCAGGCGTGCAGGTCGCCGCTGCCGTCGCCGAACCCGTCGCACGCTCCGGTCACCTTGAACTTGGGCTCGACCTGCCAGCGCACCTTTCCGTCCGGGGCGAACGCCGTGATGTTCCACGTCTTGGCGTCGCTGTTGTGCGCGGCGACGACCAGCGGGTCGGTGGAGTAGACACGTCCGACCGTCCAGCCCGGCGCGTACTTGTAGTTCCAGCGGGACTTGCCGGTGACCGGGTCGAGTTCCTCGATCAGCTGCTGCTCCTTGGCGGCGCCGCCGGAAGCCGGGCACAGGCCCACACCCAGCAGCCGGGTGCCGCCGCCGACGCTGTACGGGCTGCACCCCGTGGTCTTCCACGTACCGAAGAGTTTCTTGCCGTCGACGGCGGAGAAACCCGTCGCGTAGGCACTGTGGCTGACGGCGACCGTGTTGCCGGTGACCGCGAGCCGGAACTCGTTGGTGGTGTCGAACTCGTTCTCCTGCGGCACCTCGGTCTTCCAGCCCACCTTGCCGGTGGCCAGATCGATCTGCTGGAGGTATTTGCAGTGGGCGCGCGCGGTGTTGTTCTCCAAGGTGGCGATGACCAACTTGCCACCCGCGGTCGGATGGTGTGCGGCCCCGCACACGGGTGTCTCCAGCTGCACGGTCCACTTAGGCGTACCGTCAGCTACCGCATGGCCGGTGACCTCCTTGTACATGGCCCTCGCGACGGTGTTCCCGAGCAACCACGGACCGAGCTGCCGACCTCCCGTCGAGGTCAGCTGGGTCTCGTTCTCGCGCAGCCAGACACGCGCCTCGCCCGGCTTGATTCCGTCGTTGTACCCGTCACCCCCGCTCGCGCCGCCGTTGCCACTGCCCGTGCCGTCGCCGAGGTCGGCCGGGACGGAGGCGGAGGGCGCGGCCGGGTCACTGGCGACGGCCTTGGGCCTGGCGGGTTCGCCGTCGTCACCGGAGGCCACGTACACGCCCCCGCCGACGACCAGAAGAGCCGCGACCGCGGCGGCCACGATCACGGCGGGCCTCCGGGCGAAGGGGCCCCGACCATTGCCGCCGGGTGGGGGCGGTGG
>NZ_JBJHPC010000363.1:0-7396 GCF_045257485.1 Streptomyces sp. YS-3
GGTGATGGGGGAGGCGGAGGAGACGCTGTCGCGGCTCCGGGGTTTGTCCCCCACCCGGCCGCTTCCCGATGCTCGGGAGTAGGTGTTCTGGAGGGTGGGGGCTGGTCCAGGACACAGGGGAGCCCCGTGCGGCACTGTGGCCGAACGGGGCTGGTTCCTGTCTGGGACTGATCTGCGAGCAGAACGACGTCTTCACGGCGGTCACGATCTGCCCCGCCTGGTCGTCAGTGAGGCTCGGTACCGGGCCGCCTGGTACCGCGCTGTGTGGCAGCGGGCAGACCGCCCACCCGTTCAGCTCTCCATCGAATTGCAGTCAGCGCACCCGGCGTTGAACGGCTTACCCGTCTCAGGGGCAACCGTGAGAGTCACGCCGAGACCGTGCGGACAGACGCGGCGGGGGCGCCTTCCGGGGTGCTTTTCAACCCGAAGGCGTCGCCAGCTCGCCAGTAGCTCGCTGTACCGAGGGTCATCCCACCTTCGGGACGCTCCACCTACTTCGCTCACCGCGCTTCCTTCCTGACGGACCGTAGCCAACTGTAGGGCGGTACTCGCAAGTTCAGGGCGCTCCTGCCCGCTGGTCACTCAGACGGTTTGCTGCGGGGCCGAGCAGCCTGACCCTCCCTCGGTGCACTCGCTGTGCATGCAGTCGGCGGACACCAGTACATCCCCCTGCGTTTCCTTGGCCCACAGGTACAAGTCCGGCACGTACCCTGCGCGTTCGATGGCGCTCAGCGTCCGGATCACCGTTGTCTCGTCGTGTTGCTTTGTCGCCGGGGTCTCCGGTACGTGGTGGACGAACTTGCCGAGATGGTCCGTCAGGCGCTGATAGGTGCGCGTGTCCTGGATCAGGGCGTGCCATCCCTCGTCGACGATCCGTGAGGGCCGAAGGGCGAGTCCGGGCGTCCTGTTGCCTGCCGCTGCTGCCACGAACTTGAGGGCTTCATCAACGATTCGCCCTGCCAGCGCTTCGCTGATGTCAGGGTTGGCGCGCTGCACCAGGCGCACGGCACCTTCGAAGCTCTCATCTGCGATCAGTTGTCGGGCGCTCGGCTTGAGGTCGCCGGCTGGCGCTGACTCGCTGAGAACGGACATCGGGTTGCCTTCCCTTCGATGGTTGGTCGGACCGTTCCGGTCCCGTAGCGGAGCCTGCGTACGGGACTGGAACGGGGTTTGGGTGGGTGCGGTGGGCCGCTACCGACGTCTCCGTTTCACGGGGCGTGCCACCGGGCGGGGACTTGCCCCCAACCCCCGGCCGGGACGGACCACTCGTCGTGACCTCACCGGGGGCCGGGAACCTATGGGGCCGCGCGTTCGTGCTGCGGCTCCTGGGGAGACGGCGGCGGGATCTCCTGCTTCCCCTCGTTCAGCTCCAGGCGGCGCACAAGTGCCACGTCTTCAAAGGTCCGGGCGAACGTGGGATGTCCGGACAGGCCCGTGTGCGTCATCATCGCCAGATCAGCGGCCTTGAGGTCTGAGGTAGCGGCCAGCGTCCACAGGCAGGCGCTGTCAAGACAGCGAGCCGAGACGGTGATCTCCCCACGCGGGTGAGTGCCGATGGAGTGCTGTATCGGCCGGATCACGGCGCGGGGGGTTCTCACCGCCCCGACCCTCACGGGGCGAGTCCACACGCGCGCCTGCCAGAGTTCGGCGTCAGTCGGCGGGCGGAGCCTGCCCGGCGGGGCGGCCCACTCGGCACCCCCGCCCGGCGGTACGAGGTACACGCTGCCTTTGAACAGGCGACGTACCTCCCCGATCCGCCTGTCTGCCGTGTCTACTGCGTAACCACCCGTCGTGGGCGACCATTTGTCGGACATCGCTTCTCGCCGTCCCCTCGAACGTCGTAAGCCTTGATCGTGCTGCCGCGAGGGAATGCCGACCAGCGGCCCCGTGTAGGCCAGCTGTCGGCCAGACTGGGCACATGTCGGGGAACATGGGGGCCAACATCCGGCGCGAACGGAAACAGCGCGGATGGAGCCAGGCACGCCTGGCGCGGGAGGTCTGCCGAGTTGCCGGGGTTCAGGGCGAACCGGTCGGCCGCCAAGAGGTCAGCCGGTGGGAAACAGGGAAGCGCACGCCCCGCGAGTGGTTGTCGTCTATCGCTGCCGCTCTCGGCGTGCCCGTGGATGTGCTCACAGGGCCGCAGGCGCCCGCTGAACCTCCGTTGCCGACGCTCGCTGACTACTTGCCTGCCGGTGATCCGCTAGCACCCCTCAGTGCCCGTACCGGGCGACGCATCGGCATGGAGCAGGTTGACGACCTGCGGCAGCGCGTGCACGGCCTACGGCTGGCCGATGATGTTCTGGCCGGTGGCGACCTGATCCGCCCCGCGCTCCGCGAACTCCGATCGGCCGTGAAGCTCTATCGGGAAAGCAGCCACAGCGGGGAAGTGGGCCGCGAACTCCTGCGTCAAATCGGCGAGTTGGGTCAGATCGCCGGATGGATTGCGAGCGACGCCGGGAAGTACAGCGAGGCGGAACAGATCTACCGGCTAGGACTCAGCGCCGCCAGGCAGGCAGAGGATCACACCCTGGCCGCGAACCTCGCCGGGGCGCTGGCATACCAACTCAGCAACACTGGCCGGGAGGTTGAGGGAAATCAGCTTGCCCGCGCCGCTCTCGACGTGGCCGGAACAGACGCACCGGCCAAGGCTCGCGCGCTGTACCTCGACCGGGTGGCATGGGCGCACACCAAGGCCGGTGAAATTCAGCCTGCCATTCGGGCACTAGGAGAGGCCGGCGAGGCGCTGAGTCAGGACAGCAAAGGTAGCGAGGCACCGGCCTACCTGTATTGGGTTGACTCCGGCGAACTACAGGTCATGGAGGCCCGTGTCTACACGGAGCTACGCCGACCACTCCGCGCCGTTCCGCTGCTCCGGGACGTACTCAGCCGGTACGACGCGACCCACACGCGGGAGCTTGCCCTGTACCTGTCGTGGCTCGCCGTCGCCCTCTCCGATGCCAACGAACCCGAGGAGGCGGTAACCGTCGCCGAACGTGTGATCTCGCTTTCCGCAGACGTGGCCAGCGAACGAACAGGAGAGCGTGTGCGAATCGTGCTCGCTCGCCTGGAAGAGTTCCACGACATTCCAGACGTCAGGGCGCTGCTCGACGGCGCCGCATAAACGCAGGAAACCCCCGCACCTGGACACCGCCGAGCCACCGGAATCCAGACTCGATCTTCGCCCGGAGTGCGGCGTTCATGTAGAGCGCCCCGTCCCATCGGGGCTCCCCTGAACCCTCCGGGGCGTACGCCCCGCTGTGCGTTCGGCTGCGGCCCGGTGGGTGGCTGAGTGCGCAGTTCCCCGCGCCCCTGGGTATTCAGGGACGCGGGGAACTGTGCGAGCGGGGTTCCGGGGACCGGGAGACCCCCGTTACGCGGACGCGCCGCGTCGGCCGCCCTGCTGGGGGCGGCCACGGCGAGCACCGCCGCCGCCCTGGCCCGCGCGGGCCCCCTGGGACTGACCGGCGCGGGCACCCTGGGGCTGCCCCGCGCGGGAGGCTCCCTGGGACTGCGCCCCGCGGCCCGACGACGTACGGGAACCCGAGCGCGCACCCCGGGCCCGCGGACGGGCGGCCGGCTGCGCCGGGGCCGGGACCTCGACCACGACCGGGACGCCGGACGGCTCACGCGCCCCCGTCACCCGTACCAGCTCCTCGTCGCTCGACTTCACCGCCGCCGTCCGCGGGCGGATCCCCGCGAACGTCATCAGGCGGGACATCTCGCGCTTCTGCTCCGGCAGGACCAGCGTGACGACGCTGCCCGACTCACCCGCGCGAGCCGTGCGCCCGCCCCGGTGGAGGTAGTCCTTGTGGTCGGTCGGCGGGTCGACGTTGACGACGAGGTCGAGGTCGTCGACGTGAATGCCGCGCGCGGCCACGTTCGTCGCGACGAGCGCGGTGACCTGGCCGTTCTTGAACTGGTCCAGCGTGCGGTTGCGCTGCGGCTGGGAACGGCCGCCGTGCAGGCCCGCCGCCCGTACACCGCTCGCGAGCAGCCGCTTGACCAGCCGGTCCACCGAACGCTTGGTGTCCAGGAACATGATCACCCGGCCGTCGCGCGCGGCGATCCGCGCGGTGACGGCCTTCTTGTCGGTCTCGTCCTGGATGTAGAGCACGTGGTGCTCCATCGTCGTGACCGCGCCCGCCGACGGGTCGACGGAGTGGACGACCGCGTCGGTGAGGAACATCCGGACCAGACGGTCGATGTTCTTGTCCAGGGTCGCGGAGAACAGCATCCGCTGACCGCCCGGCTCGACCTGCTTCAGCAGCGCCGTGACCTGCGGCATGAAGCCCATGTCGGCCATCTGGTCGGCCTCGTCGAGCACGGTGACGCGCACCTGGTCGAGCACGCAGTCGCCGCGCTCTATGAGGTCCTTGAGGCGGCCCGGCGTCGCCACGAGCACCTCGGCGCCGCGCCGCAGCGCGTTCGCCTGCTTGGTGAGCGAGAGCCCGCCCACGACCGTGGTCAGCCGCAGGTTGACGGCAGTGGCGTACGGCGTGAGCGCGTCGGTGACCTGCTGGGCCAGCTCGCGGGTCGGTACGAGCACCATCGCGAGCGGCGCCTTCGGCTCGGCGCGGCGGCCGGCCGTACGGGCGAGGAGGGCGAGGCCGAAGGCGAGGGTCTTGCCCGAGCCGGTGCGGCCCCGGCCGAGGATGTCGCGCCCCGCGAGGGAGTTGGGCAGCGTCGCGGCCTGGATCGGGAAGGGCTCGCTCACCCCCTGGGCGGCCAGCGTCTTGAGGAGCGCCGCCGGCATGTCGAGGTCGGCGAAAGCCGCCACCGCGGGCAGCGGGGGCGTGACCGACTCCGGCAGCGTGAATTCACCCTGCGGCTGTGCGGTCCGGCCTCGCGCGGCATTCACGGCGGGCTTGGCGGAGCTGGAGCTGGAGCGCTTGCGGGGGGTCGAACGCGTCATACGGGATTGCCTTCCTGGGCCCGGGGGACGGACAGCACGCAAGCCGGGACCCGCACCTGCGCGGTGCGGGCCCCGGCTCGGGATTCGCCGAAGATCAGGCGGGGACGATGTTCTCCGCCTGCAGGCCCTTCTGGCCCTGGGTGACCTCGAAGGAGACCTTCTGGCCCTCCTGGAGCTCACGGAAGCCGGAGGAGGCGATGTTCGAGTAGTGGGCGAAGACGTCCGGGCCGCCGCCGTCCTGCTCGATGAAGCCGAAGCCCTTTTCGGCGTTGAACCACTTCACGGTGCCAGTAGCCATGTCATTCTCCTGAATAGGTAGGGGCCCCATCCGGAGAAAGCCGGTAAAACAATAATGCGCCTGAGGAACATTCCCGTCAGGCGCACATAAAGTCTATGGGTACCAAAACTGCAACGGGAAAAACTCTACCACGTCACCGGCTCGTGGGAAGGGGCGGCCGTGTGCGCCGCGCCACTTCGCGGGCACCGCCGTCCGCGCCGGTCACAGCCGCTCGATCACCGTCACGTTGGCCTGGCCGCCGCCCTCGCACATCGTCTGGAGGCCGTAGCGCCCGCCCGTGCGCTCCAGCTCGTGCAGCAGCGTCGTCATCAGCCGTACGCCGGTGGCCCCCAAAGGGTGGCCGAGCGCGATGGCGCCTCCGTTGACGTTGACCCGCGCCGGGTCCGCGCCGGTCTCCTTCAGCCAGGCGAGCACCACCGGCGCGAAGGCCTCGTTGATCTCGACCAGGTCGATCGCGTCGATCGTCAGGCCCGTCCTGCGCAACGCGTACGCCGTCGCCGGGATCGGGGCCGAGAGCATCCGGATGGGGTCCTCGCCGCGCACCGAGAGGTGGTGGATCCGGGCGCGCGGGGTGAGCCCGTGCTCGCGCACGGCCCGCTCGCTCGCGAGGAGCATCGCGGCGGCGCCGTCGGAGACCTGGGAGGAGCAGGCGGCGGTGATCGTGCCGCCCTCGACGACCGGCTTGAGCGCGGCCATCTTCGCGGCGCTCGTGTCGCGGCGCGGCCCCTCGTCGGCGCGCACCTCGCCGTACGCCACGCTCTCGCGGGCGAAACGGCCCTCGTCGAGGGCGCGGACCGCGCGCCGGTGCGAGCGCAGCGCGAACTCCTCCTGGTCCTCGCGGCTGATCCCCCACTCGCGCGCGATCAGCTCGGCGCCGTGGAACTGGTTGACCGGGCGGTCCCCGTACCGCGCCCGCCAGCCGGCCGAGCCGGCGAACGGGCCCTCGGTCAGCCCCAGCGGCTCGGCCGCCTGCCGGGAGGCGAAGGCGATCGGGATCATCGACATGTTCTGGGTGCCGCCCGCGACCACCAGGTCCTGGGTGCCGGAGAGCACGGCCTGCGCGGCGAAGTGCACGGCCTGCTGGGACGAGCCGCACTGGCGGTCGACGGTGACGCCCGGCACCTCCTGCGGCAGTCCGGCCGCCAGCCACGCGGTGCGCGCGATGTCCCCCGCCTGCGGCCCGACCGCGTCCAGGCAGCCGAAGACGACGTCGTCGACGGCGGCCGGGTCGATTCCGCAGCGCTCCACGAGGGCGGTGAGCACATGCGCCCCCAGGTCCGCCGGATGGACCGCGGCGAGTCCGCCCCCGCGCCGGCCCACCGGCGTGCGCACCGCTTCGACCACGTATGCCTCGGCCATGTCCCCAACTCCTCTGACGCGTCGGCGGATCACTCTCGTACGGCGATCCCGTCCAGCACCATCGACAGGTACTGGCGGGCGATCTCCTCGGGGCTGTGCTGTCCGCCGGGCCGGTACCAGGACGCGGCCACCCACACCGTGTCGCGGACGAACCGGTAGGTGAGCCGGACGTCCAGGTCCGCGCGGAACGCCCGGGCCGCGACGCCCCGCTCCAGCGTCCCCAGCCACGCCTGCTCGAAGCGGCGCTGCGATTCGGTGAGATAGGCGAAGCGGGGCAGCTCGGTGAGGTGCCTGGACTCCTTCTGGTAGATCGCGACGGCGGCCCGGTGCCGGTCGATCTCCCGGAAGGACTCGGTGACCAGGGCCTCGATGGTCTCGCGCGGCCCGAGTCCGGCCGCGAGCACGGCGTCGTACCCCTCCCACAGCTCGGTCAGGAAGGTGGAGAGGATCTCGTCGAGCATCGATTCCTTGGAATCGAAGTGGTAGTAGAGACTGCCCGCGAGCAGGCCCGCCTCGTCGGCGATCCTGCGGACGGTGGTGGCGTTGTAGCCCTGGGCGGCGAACACCTCGGCCGCGGTGGCGAGGAGTTCCGCGCGCCGCTCGGGCACGGCGGTCACCTGCTGCTTCTTGTTGTTCGGCACGGGTCCATTGTGGTCCCGCCGGCTAGGCGTGCCGACTGCTGACGGCGACGACCTCCCCGGTCATGTACGAGGAGTAGTCGCTGGCGAGGAAGACGATGACGTTGGCCACCTCCCAGGGCTCGGCGGGCCGCCCGAAGGCCTCGCGCGCGGCGAGCTCGTCGAGGAGCGCGGCGGAGGTGACCTTGG
>NZ_JBJHPC010000364.1:0-7381 GCF_045257485.1 Streptomyces sp. YS-3
GCCCCGCACCCCCCGGATGACCCGCCGTACCCGTCTCGCGCTGATCGCCGCCGGGGTCGTCGTCGCGCTCGGCGTGCCCGCCGCGGCCGTCGCGAGCCTGGGGGGCGGGCCGGGCGGCGACAAGGGCGCCAGGAGCGAGACCGTCGCGGACGCCAAGGCGGGCGAGCAGACCCTGCCCGGGAGCGTCGCCCCGAAGTCGCCCTCGCCGAACGCCTCCTCACCGAGCCCATCCGCGTCCGCCTCCGGCACGCGGTCCTCGTCGCCGCGACCGTCCCGGCCCGCCACGCGTAAGCCCGCCCCCACCGGGGACCCGCTGCGCGTCGGCGTCAGCTCGTACCAGTGGGACGGGCCCTGCGGGAAGTTCTATCTGCTGGACCAGAAGCCGGCGGCCGTGCCGCCGCCCGCCCCGCTCGACGGGCGCTCCTGGGCGCGGGCGCTGAACGGCGTCGACGGCGGACACCTCATGGTGCAGCTCACCGCGACCGGCCGGACGCAGGAGTCGGTCGTCATCAACGCCGTGCACGTACGGGTCGTCGAGCGTGAGGCGCCGCTCGACTGGACCGCGTACTCGATGGGCTCGGGGTGCGGGGGCGGGGTCACCCCGCAGTACTTTGACATCAACCTGGACGCGGACCAGCCGGTCCCCAAGCCCGTCGGGGGCCAGCAGGGCGACACGAAGGTGCCCGCCACGGACTTCCCGTACAAGGTGTCGACGACGGACCCGCAGGTGCTCAACCTCGATGTGCACACGGACGCGCACGACGTGACCTGGTACCTGGAGGTGGAGTGGAGCAGCGGCGACCGCTCCGGCAAGGTCAAGGTCCTCGACGACGGCCGGCCGTTCCACAGCAGCGCGGTCAAGGGCCGCCCGGCGTACGAGTACCGGACGGACACCAACGTGTGGGAGCGGCTCGTGACGTGAGTCCGCGAGCCGCCCCCGTACGCGGGCCGGTCAGAGGCGCTCGGGCGTCCGGATGCCGAGCAGGGCCATGCCCCGGTGGAGCGTCCGGGCGGTCAGGTCGCACAGGAACAGGCGGTTCTGCACCAGCTCGGGCGACTCGGCCTTGAGGACCGGGCACTGGTCGTAGAACGTCGTGTACAGCGACGCCAACTGGTACAGGTACGCGGCCAGCTTGTGCGGCGCGTAGTCCGCCGTCGCCTCCGCGAGCAGCTCGCCGAAGGCGTCCAGGTGCAGTCCGAGGGCGCGCTCGGCCGGAGCGAGGGCGAGCTCCGGGTGGGCGGCGGGCCTGGCATCGTCGGCCTTGCGCAGGATCGACCTGATCCGGGCGTAGGCGTACTGGAGGTAGACGGACGTGTCGCCGTTGAGCGACACCATCTGGTCCAGGTCGAACTTGTAGTCGCGGTTGGCCGAGGTCGACAGGTCCGCGTACTTCACGGCGCCGATGCCGACGTACCGGCCGTTCTCGACGATCTCCTCCTCGGTCAGGCCCACCTTCTCGGCCTTCTCGCGCACGACGGCGGTGGCCCGCTCGACGGCCTCGTCGAGGAGGTCCTCCAGCTTCACCGTCTCGCCCTCACGGGTCTTGAACGGCTTGCCGTCCGCGCCGAGCACCGTGCCGTAGCCCATGTTGTGCGCGGTGACGTCGTCGGTCAGCCAGCCCGCGCGCCGCGCGGCCTCGAAGACCATCTTGAAGTGCAGCGACTGGCGCACGTCGACGACGTAGATCAGCGAGGTCGCGTGCAGGTCCGCGACGCGGTTGCGGATCGCGGTCAGGTCGGAGGCCGCGTAGCCGAAGCCGCCGTCGGCCTTCTGGACGATCAGCGGGACGGGCTGGTCGTCCTTGCCGCGGATCTCGTCGAAGAACACCACGAGCGCGCCCTCGGAGCGCACCGCGACGCCCATCTCCTCCAGGAGGCGGGCGGTCTCGGGCATGCCCTCGTTGTACGCGGACTCGCCGACGATCTCGTCGTCGCGGATCTCCATGTCCAGCTTCTCGAAGACCGAGTAGAAGTAGACCTTCGACTCGTCGACGAACCGCTGCCACAGCTCCAGCGTCTCCTTGTCACCGGACTGGAGGTCCACGACCCGCCGGCGGGCGCGCTCCTTGAACTCCTCGTCGGTGTCGAAGACCGCGCGGGAGGCCTTGTAGACCCGGTTCAGGTTCGACATGGCCTGCTCGCCGTCGACGTCCTCGGCGGGAGCCAGCGCGTCCGGGTGCTCGATCAGGTACTGGATGAGCATGCCGAACTGGGTGCCCCAGTCGCCGATGTGGTGCCGGCCGATCGTCTGCTCGCCGGTGAAGTCGAGCATGCCGCGCAGCGCGTCGCCGATGACCGCCGAGCGCAGATGGCCGACGTGCATCTCCTTCGCCACGTTCGGCTGGGCGTAGTCGACGACCGTGATGCCCGGGTTCTCCTTCAGCGGCACGCCGAGCCGGTCGTCGTCGGCGCGCGCGGCCAGCGTGCTCGTGATCGCCGCGTCGGTGAGCGTGATGTTGAGGAAGCCGGGGCCCGAGACCTCGACCTCCTTCAGGAGGTCGCCCGAGTCCAGCGCGCCGGTGACCTTCGCCGCCAGCTCACGGGGGTTGCCCGCGAGTTTCTTGGCGAGTGCCAGGATGCCGTTGGCCTGGAAGTCGGCCCGGTCGCTTCGTCGCAGCAGCGGGTCGGTGGAGCCGGCCTCCGGCAGGGCTGCCGAAAGAGCGTCCGCCAGGCGCTGCTGGACAGTGGAAGCGAGGGAAGGGACCGAAGCCATGGGTTCCGTTTCCTGTCGGTCGGCCGCCCGCGAATGGGTTTGCGGACGGGATGCGTACAGGGGGATTCTCCCATGCAAGCGTCTCCCACTTCTCCGGGAATACGCGCAACCCCGGAGGGGGTGGTTCCGTCTGGGACAATGGGCGGGCCAGCCTCTTCAAGGCGTACGAGAAAGAAGGACGTGCCGACCGTGGCTCAGAGCAGCACCGAGACCGACTGGGTCTCCCGTTTCGCGGACGAGGTCATTGCCGACTCGGAGCGTCGTGCGCCTGGCAAACCGGTCGTCGTCGCGTCCGGCCTGTCTCCCTCCGGCCCCATCCACCTGGGCAACCTCCGCGAGGTCATGACCCCGCACCTGGTCGCGGACGAGATCCGCCGGCGCGGGTTCGAGGTGCGCCACCTGATCTCCTGGGACGACTACGACCGGTACCGCAAGGTGCCGGGCGGCGTCCCCGGCGTCGACGAGTCGTGGGCCGAGCACATCGGCCGCCCGCTCACCTCGGTCCCGGCCCCGGCCGGATCGGCGTACCCGAACTGGGCCGAGCACTTCAAGGCCGCGATGACCGAGGCCCTGGCCGAGCTCGGCGTCGAGTACGACGGGATCAGCCAGACCGAGCAGTACACCTCGGGCGCCTACCGCGAGCAGGTCCTGCACGCCATGCGCCACCGCGGTGACATCGACGCCATCCTGGAGCAGTACCGCACCAAGAAGGCCCCCGCCAAGAAGCAGGGCCAGAAGCCGGTCGAAGAGGCCGAGCTGGAGGCCGCCGAGGGCTCCGGCGCCGCCGCCGAGGACGACGGCACGGGCTCCGCGGGCTACTTCCCGTACAAGCCCTACTGCGGTGGCTGCAACAAGGACCTCACGGTCGTCTCGGCGTACGACGACGACACCACCGAGCTCGTCTACACCTGCTCCGCGTGCGGCTTCTCCGAGGCGGTCCGGCTCAGCGAGTTCAACCGCGGCAAGCTGGTCTGGAAGGTCGACTGGCCGATGCGCTGGGCGTACGAGGGCGTGATCTTCGAGCCGTCCGGCGTCGACCACTCGTCCCCGGGCTCCTCGTTCCAGGTCGGCGGCCAGATCGTGTCGATCTTCGGCGGCGAGCAGCCGATCGGCCCGATGTACGCGTTCGTCGGCATCAGCGGCATGGCCAAGATGTCCTCGTCCAAGGGCGGCGTGCCCACCCCGGGCGACGCGCTGAAGATCATGGAGCCGCAGCTGCTGCGCTGGCTGTACGCGCGCCGCAGGCCCAACCAGTCCTTCAAGATCGCCTTCGACCAGGAGATCCAGCGGCTCTACGACGAGTGGGACAAGCTGGAGGCCAAGGTCGCCGACGGCAGCGCGCTGCCCGCCGACGCCGCGGCCCACGCGCGCGCCGCCCGCACCGCCGCCGGTGAACTGCCGCGCACCCCGCGCCCCATGGCGTACCGCACGCTCGCCTCGGTCGTCGACATCACCGCGGGCCACGACGAGCAGACGCTGCGCATCCTGAGCGACCTGGACCCGGCGAACCCGCTGTCCTCCCTGGACGAGGTGCGCCCCCGGCTCGACAGGGCCGAGGCCTGGATCAACACCCAGGTCCCCGCCGACCAGCGGACCGTGGTGCGCGAGGAGCCCGACACCGAGCTGCTCGCCACCCTCGACGACCAGGCCCGCGAATCGCTGCGCCTGCTCGTGGCCGGCCTCGACGACCACTGGTCGCTCGACGGACTGACCCACCTGGTCTACGGCGTGCCGAAGGTCCAGGCCGGGTTCTCGGCGGACGCCACGCCCAAGGAGCTGCCGCCGGAGATCAAGACGGCCCAGCGGACGTTCTTCGCGCTCCTGTACCACCTGCTGGTGGGCCGTGACACGGGTCCGCGGCTGCCCACCCTGCTTCTCGCCGTGGGAGCGGACCGGGTCCGCAAGCTGCTGGCGGCGTAGCCGCACGACAGAGGGGGCCCGGGGCTTTCGCCCCGGGCCCCCTTTTGCCTGGGTGGTCCGCCGCAGCCGCGCCCCTGAAGACCGGGGCTGAGCCGCGTACTCCGGCACCACCGGCCCGCAGACGAACAACCGCCCCCTGCGGAGCCCTACGCGATGTGGTCCGCCTCCAGCTCCGCGTGGTAGCGCTGCTTGAACTCCGGCATCAGACGCCGCAGCAGCGCCGCCCCGCGCGGGTGCGTCACGCCCTGCCCGTCCGCGAGGTGTATCTCCAGCGCCTCGACCGTCGGATAGTCGCTGAGCTCGTTCACGTACTCGACGAAGACCTTGTACGCCATGTCCGCGAACGCCACGTCCTCCGGCGTCGCCTCCTCCGCGTACACCGGGGCCTGCTGCTCCGGCGCGTTGCCCAGCGGGCGGGTCCGGCCGGGACCCGCCGGGACCATCACCGGGGTGGGCTCCAGACCCTCGACGTACTGGGGGTCGTACGTGCCCTCGTACGCCTCCTGGGACAGCTGCTGCGCCGCGAACCAGGGGCTCTCGACCGGAACAACCTCTTCCGGAGCCGGGGCCGGTGTCGGTGCCGGCTGGGGCTGCTGAGCCTGCGCCTGCTGCTGCGGGGCCTGCTGCTCCTGGGCGTACCCCTGCTGCGGCACGGGCGCGGGCCCGCCCTGGGCCTGGGCCTGGGCCGGGGTCTGGGCCTGGGTCTGGGCCTGGGCCTGCGGGCCCGCCAGGAGCTCGACCGACTGCGGCGTCGCGCTCACCACCGGCGTCACCGGCGGCGCCGTCGGCAGCAGCGTCGGCTCGATACCGGCGGCGGCGAGACCCGCCGGGCCGGTCTCGGCCAGCGGCACTCCGAAGCGGGCGAGACGCAGCGGCATCAGGGATTCGACGGGGGCCTTGCGGCGCCAGGCGCGGCCGTAGCGGGCCTGGAGCCGGGCGCGGTAGACGAGCCGGTCCTGCTCCAGCTTGATGACCTGCTCGTAGGAGCGCAGCTCCCACAGCTTCATCCGGCGCCACAGCCGGAACGTCGGTACGGGGGAGAGCAGCCAGCGGGTGAGGCGGACGCCCTCCATGTGCTTGTCGGCGGTGATGTCCGCGATCCGCCCGACCGCGTGGCGGGCCGCCTCGACGGCGACGACGAACAGCACCGGGATCACCGCGTGCATCCCGACGCCGAGCGGGTCGGGCCAGGCGGCGGCGCCGTTGAAGGCGATCGTGGCGGCCGTCAGCAGCCACGCCGTCTGCCGCAGCAGCGGGAACGGGATGCGGATCCAGGTCAGCAGCAGGTCGAGCGCGAGGAGCACACAGATGCCCGCGTCGATGCCGATCGGGAAGACGAGGGAGAAGTTCCCGAAACCTTTCTTCTCCGCGAGGGCGCGCACCGCCGCGTAAGAACCCGCGAACCCGATCCCGGCAATGACCACCGCACCCGCGACCACCACCCCGATGAGTATGCGATGCGTGCGCGTCAGCTCCGTCGCGGCCACCCGCGATCCCCCTCCGTTGTCGACAACCGGCGCGCAAAGCCTGGCACATGGATACGGAGTCCCACCCACAGGGGAGGGCAGGACTCCGTATCGAGCCCGGCTCGTTACCGGCCGCTTCCGCTCTGGCGGTCGCTCCTGGCAGTCATTACCGGCAGTTGTTACTGGCAGTCGTTACTGGCCGGCGCCGTTGGCGGCGGCGACCGACGCCACCGCCTCCTTGGCCGCGCTCTGCGCGTCCTTCATCAGATCACCGGCGTCCGGCGCGTCCGCGCCCTGGTAGCCGGCGCCGTTGTAGTCGAGCACGACGGCCGCGTTCGCCGTACGCACCACGACCACCGCGTACTTGAAGTCCTCGTCGGTCTTGTGCAGGTCGTAGCTGACCGCCGTCGCCTCGTCGCCGATGCCACTGACCGGCGCCGCCTTCACGTTCTTGGCGCCGTCGGTCGCCTTCGTCGAGGCCAGCAGCCGGGCGTACTCCTTCGCCGCGCGCTGGTCACCGCTGCCGATCGCCGCGTCCGAGCCGTACCGCTTGAACGAGACGTCCAGCCAGCGGTACTGCGAGCCCTTCACGCCCTTGTCGTCCAGACCGTTCCACGAGCAGGTGCCCTGCGAGGTCACATCCGTGGACTTGCCCGCCGTGCCCGACTTCGACTTCGCCTTCGGCACCAGGTTGTCGATCGTCTTCCCCGACAGCGCCTTGCACGGGTCGGGCAGCTTGGCGTACTTGGCCGGGGCCACCGACGGCGACGAGGACTGCTTGCCGCTCGGCGTCGCCGCCGCGGAGGAGGCCCCCGAGTCCTTCTTCTTCCCGTCGCCGGAGTCCGACGAGCAGCCGACGGCGACGATCATCACGGGGACGGCGGCGCAGGCGAGCACACGGGCGAGCCGCGTGCGCGGGGCGGTGGCGGGGGCGGGTCGGTGCATGGTTCTACGCGTTCCTTCGCTGGTCGCTGCTGGCTGTTCGCATGTCGGGGCCGCCCGGGCGGCCCGGCGGGCTCACTCGCCGAAGAGCTCGGCGAGCTTGGCGGCCAGGGCCTGGGTCTTCTCCTGGAGTTCCTGGCTGTCGGGGAGGTCGGCGTTCGAGGACGTGGGCTGTTCCGTGTACTCGACGGTCACGATCACATTGGACGTACGGAAGACGACGGTGACGGTACGGCGCTGGGCGGCCGACCCGCTCGCCGTGAGCGCGTCGTCCAGATACGCGGCGTCGCCGAGCCCGGTGAGGATACGCGGCTGGAGCCCGGCCGGGGTGGAGGCGGGC
>NZ_JBJHPC010000365.1:0-7366 GCF_045257485.1 Streptomyces sp. YS-3
GTCACCAGGTGCCCGGCGGCGAGGGCGAGGTGGGTCGGGCCGGCGCCGTCCACCGGCACCGGCCGGCCCAGCAGGACCGGGCTGTCGCCGCGTACGTCGAAGGCGGCGGCGGTGCCGTGCTCGCTCTCGCCCACCGCGTACAGCACGGTGGCGTCGGCCGAGAGGGCGAGGAACGAGGGGTCGGGAAGGGTGTCCGTGGCGCCCACGGGGGTGAGCGCGCCCGTCAGGGCGTCCACGGCGGCGATGGTCACGCCCCGGCCCCCCGACGTGGTGAACGACCCGATGAATGCCCGCCCGGCGCTGCTCTCGGCCACCGTGCCACCCCTCTCGCGCGACTGTGCGCCGGGGCTGGCCCGGCGCCGACTGCGGCGACCGTAGCAGGCGGTCTAGACCAGCCGCCGGGCGACGCCCCGGGGCCGGGGCAACCCGTGACAGCCGTGGGTCAGGCGTCGACCAGCGGGGACCCCGGGGCGGCCTGGAGGGGCCTGCCCAGGCTCACCAGGACCCGCTCCAGTTCGTGCAGGTGGGCGAGGGCCGGATGCTCCACGGCGGCGGCCCGGTGCTCGACGGCCGGCGGACGGGCGGAGGCCGCCTCCGTGGCCGGAGTGGCGACCAGCGCGGCCACGGCGGCTTCCACCCGCTCGCAGGCGGCGGCGAGCCGCTGATCGTGGGAGGCCTCGGCATCGGCGGCCACCAGGGCCAGATTGCGGGCCTCCCGGGCGCAGTCGTCGAGATAGCCCAGGATCTGCCGGGCCCTGGCCTTCCGCGCGCGCCGGGGGTTGAGCGGGTGGACCAGCGGGGCCAGCGACAGCCGGACCCTGGCGAGGGTGTGCTCCAGCTCGGTGATGTGCGGCGTCGGGTCGGCGTCCTCCCCGGCGAGGCGGGCCGCCGCCGCGGCGGCGGAGGCGCGCACGCTGTGCAGGGCGTGCCGCACCCAGGAGTCCGTCGTGGTGTGCGTGGAGACCGGCAGGACGAGCAGGACCGCCAGGGCGGACCCGGCCAGGCCCACACCCGTCTCGAAGAGCCGCAGGGCGAGCAGGTCGGTGTTCAGGACGCCCAGCAGCCCGTAGAGCAGGCTGGCCATGACGGTGACGGCGAGCATCATCCACGTGTACGACACGGGGGCCGCATAGAAGATGCCGAACACGCACACCGCGATCAGCACCGCGGAGGGCACCGGCTCGCCGTGCAGCGGGATCGCGACCGCCACCCCGCAGACGATGCCGATGACGGTGCCCAGGACCCGCCGGAAGCCGCGCACCAGCGTCTCGCCGCGGGACGTCGTGTTCACGAAGATCCACCAGGTCGCGCCGACCGCCCAGTACCAGCGCTCCTGCGAGAGCAGTTGCCCGATCGCCAGCGCGAAGGCGGCTCCGGCCATGGCCTGCACCGCCTGCCGTGTGGTCGCCCGGCGCAGGCCCCTGCCCGGGGCGGGCGCCGACACCAGGGGCGGCGGCGGAAGGCGCCGCTCGTAGCACCACGCGCCGAACCGCACGGCCGCCGCCGTCAGCACGGACAGGAGGACGGCCGCGTACAGCTCGGGCAGCCGGCCCGGGACCGTGTGCAGGAACTGGGTGATGAAGAACGCCATGAAGGCGAACACGCCGAGGGAGTGGCCGCGCGGTCCCCAGCGCCGGGCGTAGACACCGGCGCCCACGACCGCGAGGAAGGCGAGGTCCCGGGCCAGCGGGTGGGTGTGCAGCTCGGCGGCCAGGGCGAAGACCGGCAGGCCGACCACCGGCAGCAGGGCGGTGGTGACCGCCTGGCCGCGCACGGTCGGGTCCGTGACCGTGAAGAGCGCCAGCAGGGCCGCGAGGCCGCCGGTGATGGCCGCGACGAGCGAGTGGCCGGCCAGGCCGCACACCGCCACCGCCAGACCGATGCCCACGACGGCCCGGGTCGCGTTGCGCAGCCGCATCCGCCCCGGGTCCGGAGCCACGAACACCCTCTTCAACACGGACCTGCTGCTCCTCTCCCGGGACGACATGAGAAAGGCGCTGCGGAGACCCGCAGCGCCATCGACCCGTCCATGAGATCACTGCCGGACCCAATGGCTCAAGTGGACCTCACCCGACTGTGCCATTGGTATGCTCTGTCACCCTCTTCCGCGTCCAGGCAGGTCCATCGGTCCAGCCTTCCTCAGTGGACGCAGAGGCAGAACGGATGGCCCGCCGGGTCCGCGTAGACACGCCAGTTGGCCTCCTGGAGCTGGTCCGTGCGCTCCAGCACCGTCGCGCCCAGCGCCAGCGCCCGCTTCTCCTCCCCTTCGAGGTCGTCCACGTCGAAGTCCAGGTGGACCTGCTGCGGGTGCTCCTGGCCGGGCCACTGGGGCGCCCGGTAGCCGTCCACCCGCTGGAAGGCCAGCTTGGTGCCCTCGAAGCCGTGCACCTCGACCCAGTCGGAGTCGTCCGGGTCCGCGACCACCCGGCCGCCGAGCAGCTCCGCGTAGAACTCCGCCAGCCGTACCGGATCGGCACAGTCCAGCGCGACCGCCTGCAGCTTTCGAATCACGTCCGACACCCCTCGCTCTCAGGTCACTTACGTCACACTCGTCCATCGACGTACCCGCCGGGGCTCCCGCCATGCGCGGCGGCACGCCGTCCGGTTCCGACTGGGCCATTGGTACGGTTGAATCGCGTACGGCAGCACCAGGAAGGGACCGACGGACCATGGCGGTGGACGCGCTCGACACCCGGATCCTGCGGCTCCTCATCGAGCGGCCCCGCACCAGCGTGCGCGAGTACGCACGGCTGCTCGGCATCGCGCGCGGCACGCTCCAGGCGCGTCTGGACCGGCTGGAGCGGGACGGCGTGATCACCGGGACGGGTCCGTCCCTCTCCCCCGCGGCCCTCGGCCACCCGGTGCTCGCCTTCGTCCACGTCGAGGTCACCCAGGGCCGTCTCGACGAGGTGGGGGACGCGCTCGCGGCCGTGCCCGAGATCGTCGAGGCGTTCTCGATCACCGGTGGCGGCGATCTGCTGACCCGGGTCGTGGCCCGCGACGCCGGTCATCTCGAAGACGTCATCCAGCGCCTGATCAAGCTCCCGGGCGTGGTGCGCACCCGCACCGAGGTGGCCCTGCGCGAGCGGGTGCCGCACCGGCTGCTGCCGCTGGTGGAGTCGGTGGGGCGGGCGGCCGGAGCCTCGTAGGCGGCAGAGCGCGCGGCGCCGTCCCGGCCCCGGATTCCGCCGCCCGGCCCGGCCCCGAGTTGCGTACCGCCGGGGAGCCGGAAGGCTTGAAGGCGACGCCCGTACCCGATCGGAGCGCGGCCGTCCGGCTGAGGAAGGGGACCGGTCCATGCAGGACCTCACAGCACTCACCGAGGAGCACCTGGCCCTGGCGCGCGTGGCCTCGCACGGCCGCAGCGCCCAGCTCGTCGCGCACGACGGCCCGCTGCGGCAGAGCGTCATCGCGCTGGCCTCGGACTCCGAACTCGACGAGCACAACGCGCCGCTCGCGGCCAGCCTCCAGGTGCTGCGCGGCCATGTGCGGCTGACGTCGAACAGCGGCAACAAGGAGCTCCGCACGGGCGAGCTCTGCGAGCTCCCCCGGGAGCGCCACGGCCTGCTCGCCCTGGAGGACTCGGCGGTGCTGCTGACGGCCGTCACCGCCGTGGAGTAGGCCCTTCGCCGGTGACGCGGTCCGGGGAGGCGCGCGGCGCGGTGCCGGCGCGCGCTCCCGGCGCCGCCCGGGTCATCAGGAACCCGGCGAGCGTCAGCACCCAGGCCGCCACCGCGACCCACAGCAGCACCTCGCCCAGCGTGCGCAGCCCCCGGACGTGCGCGGAGGCGCCGGTGGCGAGGGTAGCCGCGGCGGCCATGCCGAGCGGGAAGACGGTCGCCCAGCGGCGTACGTCGTAGTGCGGCCGGGGTCTGGCCACCTCGGCCGCCAGCAGGACGGCGTACCAGGCGAGGCCGAGGCCGAGCAGGACCAGGGTGGCCGTGCGCAGGGCGTGGTGGGCGCCGCCGGTCCACAGCGGGGACGCGGTGAGCTTCGAGCAGGCCAGCGCCGAGATCGCCGGCGCGCCGCCCGCGATCCACTGGTCGCCCGCCCCGGTCCACACCTGGCGGAAGTCGAACCGGAGGAGCGCTTCCGCGTAGAGCAGCACCCCGAGGCAGAAGAGGACGAGCGCCGCCCGGCCCAGCCAGTCGCCCTGGCCCGCCGCGGCCGACGTGGCCGCGAGGACGGCCAGGCTCTGGGTCGCGACGCAGACCAGGAACGCGCCCCCGGGCATCCGCCGTCTCCAGTGGCGCAGGACGGAGCAGAGCAGTACCGGCCAGAGCACGGCGGCCAGCGCGAGCAGGGTGAGGGCGAGGGTCTGGCGTCCGAGCACCGAGAGCCGGGTGCCGAGGACGGCTGTGGCGGCGACGGCCGTCAGCGCGGGCGGGGTGTCGGCCTCCGCGCGCCAGCGCGGGCGGTCGCGCAGGAAGCAGAGTGCGAAGTCGACGGCGAAGACCAGCCATCCCGCTGCGGCGAGCGCGAGCGCGACGAGGGAGAGCGTTTCGTGGCCGGCGAGGTGCAGGCCGACGGAGATGATGCCGGTCGCCATGACGGCGGCGCCGGCGGCCGGGGGGAGATCGGCCCACCACGGGCCGGGAGGACGGGTCACCGTGTCATCGGTACGCGGCACCCGCACCGCCCGCCACCCGGATGCGCCGACGGGACCAGGGGAAGCACCCGTTCCTGCTTGGTCCAGACCTATTGACGGAAGGTCTGGACCACTTTACGGTGTGGCGCAGCCGGACCCCGTACCGCAACCGGACCCGTACGTCTCCAGGTTCCCCACAGCCCAGGAGGTACCCCCATGCTCGGTCGGATGTCACGTCTCGCGGGAGCCGCCCTCATGCTGGCGCTCGCCGCCCAGCTGCCCGCCGCGGCCACGCCCGCCGCGCCCCGGGGCGACACCTGCGCGGTCAAGTCGAAGCCCGCGGGCAAGGTGCTCCAGGGCTACTGGGAGAACTGGGACGGCTCCACCAACGGCGTCCATCCGCCGTTCGGCTGGACCCCCGTCACCGACTCCCGTATCGCCGCGCACGGTTACAACGTGCTCAACGCCGCCTTTCCCGTCATCCGCTCCGACGGCACGGCGCTCTGGGAGGACGGGATGGACGCGACCGTGAAGGTCGCGACACCTTCCGAGATGTGCGCGGCCAAGGCGGCCGGGCAGACCGTCCTGCTGTCCATCGGCGGGGCGGCGGCCGGGATCGACCTCGACTCCGGCGCGGTCGCGGACCGGTTCGTCGAAACGATCGTGCCCATCCTCAAGACGTACAACTTCGACGGCATCGACATCGACATCGAGACCGGTCTGGTGGGCAGCGGGAACATCGGCCGGCTCTCCCCCTCCCAGACGAACCTGATCCGCGTCATCGACGGCGTCCTCGCCCGGATGCCCTCCAACTTCGGGCTCACGATGGCGCCGGAGACGGCCTATGTGACGGGCGGCAGTGTGACGTACGGGTCGATCTGGGGCGCGTATCTGCCCATCGTGAAGAAGTACGCGGACAACGGCCGGCTGTGGTGGCTCAACATGCAGTACTACAACGGCAACATGTACGGCTGCTCCGGCGACTCCTACGCGGCCGGCACCGTCCAGGGCTTCACCGCCCAGACCGACTGCCTCGACAGGGGCCTCACCGTCCAGGGCACCACCGTCAGGGTCCCCTACGACAAGCAGGTCCCGGGCCTGCCCGCGCAACCGGGCGCCGGGGGCGGCCACATGTCACCGAACCTGGTCGCCCAGGCGTGGAACCGCTACGGCGGCGCGCTCAAGGGCCTGATGACCTGGTCGGTCAACTGGGACGGGTCGAAGGGCTGGACGTTCGGCAGCAATGTGAAGGCGCTGCAAGGGCGCTGATTGTGTTACTCCACTCCGGAACCTCACCTTCCGAAAACCTGCACACCGCATACCCGAACCAGTCACGCCGGGCCGCCGGGGGCCTGTCCGCCCCCGGCGGCCCGGCGGCCGAAAAGGCCGGAGTGTCCCACTTGCGAGAAAGGGAGCCCGGCCAAACGGAATTCATGAAGTGAAGCTCGTGAAGAAGCTGCCACCGATTCCTCGACGGATGTGCACGAGAAGGCCGTTCCCGTCAGGACAAGGCCTGGTCAGGCACGGTGGGATTGGCTGGGGGGCGCGTCGTCGTGCTTTGATCCTGGCCCATGCGGAGCGGCCCCCCGAGGGCCCTTTCCGCAAGGATTCCCCCCACACCATTCCCCCCAAGACGAAGGGCAGTTACCCCATGAACTACACCCCGCAGGTCGAGACCCGCGAGATCTCCGACGCCGACCTCGACAACGTGTCCGGCGGCCTCGTCGGCACCGCGCTCGGCAACGTGACCGGCACCGCCGACTCGCTCCTCCCGGTCTCGGGCATCGTGGGCTCGGTCACGGGTCTGGTCCACTCGACCACCGGCGTCAACACCGGCCCGGTCACCGGCCTGGCCTCCGGCCTCGTCGCCGGTCTCTGAGACGGCGCGCGAGCCCCGGAACCCGCTCGGTTCCGGGGCTCCCCCGCGTCCGTCCCCCAGGCAGGGGCAGCGTTCCGTGCAATTCCGTCAACAGGCCCTCACCAAGCTCCAGTCACCGGAGGAACTCGACCTGCCGGTGCGTTTCGCGCGCCCGCAGGGCCTGCTCGTCCTCGCGGTCACGGTGGCCGTCATGGCCGCCGCCTGCTTCTGGGCGGTCACCGGCTCCGTCTCCTCCACCCTCGGCGCGCCCGGCATCCTCACCCACGCCCGTGGCAGTTACGTCCTGCAGAGCCCCGTGGCCGGACAGGTCACCGGTGTGCTCGCCAAGGAGGGCCAGGACCTCGCGGCCGGGGCACCGCTGCTCAAGGTCCGCACCGAGCGCGGCGACCGCACCGTCCGCGCCGTCGAGGCGGGCCGGCTCACCACGCTCAGGACCGCCGTCGGCGCGGTCGTCACCACCGGGGCGGACGTGGCGAGCGTCGAGCGGACCGGCCGCGCCGGTGATCCGCTGATGGCGATGCTGTACGTACCGGGCGCGGGCGGCGCCTCGGTGCGGGTCGGCGCCGCGGTGGACCTCACCGTCGAGTCCGTGCCCAGCCGTCGGTACGGCGTGCTGCGGGGCAGGGTGGCGGCCGTCGGCCGCGGCGCCCAGACCCGGGAGCGGATCGCCGCCTTCCTCGGCGACGCCCAGCTCGGCGAGCAGTTCTCACGCGCGGGCAGACCGGTCGCCGTCCTGGTGGAGCTCGACCGCTCGGCCGCCACCAAGTCGGGCTACCGCTGGTCCTCGGCCCAGGGCCCGCCGTATCCGGTCGACTCCATGACCTTGGCCACCGGCTCCGTCCACCTGGCCGACCAGCGTCCCCTCGATTGGCTCCTCCCGTGACCGCACCACCCGCCTC
>NZ_JBJHPC010000366.1:0-7364 GCF_045257485.1 Streptomyces sp. YS-3
GGTGGGGGGGATGTGGTTGCGGGGAAGGGGCTGTCTCAACTGCCCCGTACGCAGCGGGTCCTGATGCTCCTGGTGGCTGCGGGTGTGGTGGGCATTGCGGGGATCGGGTTCGCGGGTTCGTATGCGGCGGTGCGTGCGCTCGCGGAGAGAAAGGGGTTCGGGGCTTTCTCTCTGGTCTTCCCGGTCGGTATCGATGCGGGTATCTGTGTGCTTCTCGCGCTGGACCTGCTGCTGACCTGGATCCGCATTCCCTTCCCGCTCCTGCGGCAGACCGCGTGGCTGCTGACGGCGGCGACGATCGCCTTCAACGGTGCGGCGGCTTGGCCTGATCCGCTGGGTGTGGGGATGCACGCGGTGATCCCGGTGCTGTTCGTCGTCGCTGTCGAGGCGGCCCGCCACGCGGTCGGGCGGATCGCGGACATCACCGCTGACAAGCACATGGAGGGCGTCCGCTACGCCCGCTGGCTGCTCTCCCCCGTACCGACGTTCCGGCTGTGGCGCCGGATGAAGCTGTGGGAGCTGCGCTCCTACGAGCAGGTCATCAAGCTGGAGCAGGACCGGCTCGTCTACCGCGCCCGCCTGAAGGCCCGCTACGGCCGCGCCTGGCGCCGCAAGGCACCCGTGGAGTCGCTGATGCCACTGCGCCTCGCCCGCTTCGGAGTGCCGCTGGCCGAGACCGGCCCGGCGGGTCTCGCCGCCGCCGGTATCGAGCCGACGCTGCTGCCGAGGGTACCGCCGGTCATGGCCGAGGCGGGGCCGGAGCCAGCCGAGCGGCTCGGTCTTGGGCACGAGCCCGATCCGGCAGGGGAGAAGGGCCACGTACCGGCCAGCGCGGGCGGACCTGCGGCGTTAGGCTGGCCGGTTGCTGCGGGCCGTGGGCAGCGGCGCGCGGGTACGTCCCCACAGGAGCGGCGTCTCGCCGACGCGTACCGGGACTGGATGGATGCCTTTGCTGTCGAGCCCACGGGTGCGCAGTTCGCCATCTGGCTTCAGGAGCATTACCGTCTGGCCACGGCGGGCGGACAGCCGTTAGCCGAGGCGCAAGTCGAGCCGCTGCTGCGCCTGCTGAGGCAGCTTCACACGGCGACGCTCGAGCACGGCACTGAGCCTTTGGCCGCGCCTGGCGTGGAGGGCGGCCGGGACGACCGCTCCTCCAGTGCCGGGCCGGGGCTTGCGCGGGGGCGTGGAGGTGGGCCTGAGGAGGTCACCGAGGCGACCGTCGTCGAGCGCGGTGGCCGTACGGCGTGCGACGCGGGGCCCGCCGCGTCTGAGGGCCGGCACGGGCATGTTGGTGTCGTGCGCCGGCCCGGGGGCCGTCAGAACAGCCCGTTCGCTGTTGTGGAAGCCGTGCCAGGCGTCGCTCGGGCGCGGGCGTGGGGTGAGCCGCACGCCGGGAAGGAGGCGGCATCGGCGGGTGCGGGTGTACGTCCGGTCGGCAACCGGCCCAGGGTGCGGGTGAGTGCCGCGGTCGAGGTTCCTGGCCGGGACGGTGCAGCCGTGAAGTCAGCCCCGCTGAGCGTCGTGGACCGCTACTACCTGGCCTGGAGGCAGTACCAGGACGCGCACGGCGCAGAACCTGCCGCCGCGCAGCTCTCCGTCTGCCTGGCCGGCGAATGGGCGATGACCGGGCGTGGCGGGAAACCGCTCAGCCCCTCCACGCTGCGCCGCTATCTTGTGGCGTTCCGCATCTACACGGTGTGGGCCCGCCACCGTGCGTGTACCCCGGATCCCTCCCTCGATGTGATGGTGCAGGAGTGCACGGACCTGGGGATCACGGGGCAGTACAACAGGCCCGTCACCGCGGCCTACCTTGTCCAGCATGTCGGCGGTTTCGAGCGGCGCTGGCACGTGATGAAAGAACTCCCTGCCCCGTCCGAGCGCTGAGGCGCCGTCCGGCGGGCCGGTTTCATCACGCGTCGGTGGTGCGGGAGTCGTGTTGCCCGCTCTCTCCCGGGTGTTTTCCCAGTTTCTCGGGTGGTTCTTTGGTGGTGCCTCCGTTTTCTGCGAGGACTTTGGCCATGCAGCTCAGGGTTTCGTCACGCAGGCCGGCATTGTCGACCCTGGCTGCGAGATAGTTGCCGAAATGCAGGAAGTGGGTGGCCACGAGGCGGTCTTGTTGTGCCCTGAGGCGTGTGGAGGTTTCCTTGAACATCCGCAAAAAAATGTAGGCGATGTAGTTCGCCAGGATCCCGCCCACCGCGCCGACGCCGCCTGTGATCAGCTTGGTGGACGTTTCCGTTGCCTCGGTGTTGCTGACCAGTCTGAGAGTGACGGCAACGATCGCCAGCCCGGACACGATGCAGAAGATCCCGACAGCGAATATCACATTCCCCTGGGACAGGGTCTGGCTGTAATGCCGTTTGACCTCCAGCTGATTCACCCTGAACAGCTTGTAGGCGAGCACGGTGACCGGCTGGTTCTTGAACTCGATCAGGTCCCTGTCGTCCCTGATACTGTCGATCTCTATTGAGACTTCGCGGGCCTCGGACAGCATGTAGATACCGGCGGCGATCAAAAAGAACCCGTACAGGAGTGCCGGTATCGCTACGGGGCGCCAGCCCGGATGAGAGATCGCATAATAGGTGGATATCCCTGTCGCGATGCATCCACAGGTCAAAAGAAGAAAGCCCACACGGATCTGCCGCGTGCGATATTTTTTGAGCTGCCCTTCACGCTCGTGGAGCGTGCTGAGGCGATTCGCATCCCACGAGCCCCTCCCAGCGTCCGCGCCCGACCCCTCACCCGCCTGCGCGCGGTGAGCAGGCTCTTCCTCACGGTTCGCAGCCGGCCCTGAAGGCTTCTTCAAGTTGAGCATGGCCTGCACCTGCCCCATGGATGGGTGCAACAATTCCCATTGTCGCCGTGCCCCGAGCGCCTCGCCACCCAACCCGAGCTCACCGCTACCAGCACCCCAGGCTGACCCAGACGTCGCCTTTCGCCACCACGCCCCGGCCCGCTGCCTGCGGCCAGCCCCACAACGGGCGACACCCCCCCCGGACGAGTCCCACGGGCGACGGCCACGGCCCAACGGCCTGCCATGGGCGCCGCGACAGGCACCCGCATCGCCCCCGGGCAGCCTCACATCCCTCCCCCGCGGTCAAGCCCAGTGGGCAACGGATGTTCTGGAGAGCTCTTTCCTACGGTGCTGGTTTCTGACGGTCTGCCACGAGTCCTTGCCCCCCAGCAGGACACCCCTGCCCCCTACTAGGCTGTCGGCTCATCGGGCAGCTGCCGGAGAGTGCGGACCGGGACATCCTGGAGGGCCGGATCATTGCCGCTCTTCAGGCGATCCGCAACGCATCCGGCAAAGGCTCACTGTGTGTGGTCGCCGACGTTCACCCCGCTCCGAGCGTCCGGCTGAACTGCCTGCCCAGTGCTCGTCGACCGCTGCAGACCAGTGGGTTCCAGCCTCCGAGCGGGGCGGACGGCTGCGACACTAGATCACGTTGACGATTCCGCTGGCTGCGCGGTAGCGCCATCCAGAGCCGAGGGTGTTGCAGTGGATGGTGGACCATCCGTTGTTGCTGGCGTCGTTCCCCCTTAGCACCCGGCTCCTGCCGTCGGAGTGGTCGCAGTACGCCTTCACGTAGTAGACCCTTTGCGTCTGGCAGTGGGCGCCGAAGTAGTTCGAGTCGGAGCCAGGCGTGCAGTAGGACGGGATGCTGCGGACTGAAACGGGCTCCGCCTGAGCGGGGGCGGTGAGGGCGAGCGATCCGAGCAGCGCTGCCCCTAACGAACCAACAATCCGATGCGTAGCGCGCATGACAACTCCTCCAGTCGTGGGTCCCGTGCACCGAATGGATCGGGCCGGGTGCGGGGGTTGGAGCTCCTCCCTGCTATTCGGGCAGGAGGAGCTTGTGAGAAACGGCCTGCCGTCAGCCGGGACGATCTCGACTGAGCAGCCGGGCACCACTGAGACTGTCGACCGCTGAGGGGCGGGGCAACGGCCACCGGCTGTCCCGGACAGACCCGTGCTGTCCGGGCTGGTCAGCGTCTTGTCCGGATCCCACCCCGGACAGCCAGGCATGACGGAATCCGCCGTTGTCCCTTCTGCCGAAGCCGCAGCAAGATGAACTTCATGGGGAACCTTGGGGAGCTGTCGCCGTATGAAGCCCGAGACGCTGCCGGTTTCATCGAGTCGATGCAGCAGCTCAAGGAGAGTTCAGGGCTGACATATCGCGAACTGGAGGCGCAGGCAGCACGAAACGGTGACATGCTGGCGCGCAGCACGCTGGCCGACATCCTGAGGCGGACGAGCCTGCCGCCGCCCAATCTGCTGGCCGCGTTCGTCCGCGCCTGCGGGGACGGGCAGCGGGTCAGCGCCTGGCTGGACGCCAGAGACCGGATCGCCGCAGGTGTTGTTGCCGTATCCGCCACGGCGCCGAGCTCCGTGCCCGAAGTCGACGCCACGGCCGAGACTCACCTGCAAACCGAGGAAACCACGGGCTCTCAGCCCCGCCGGACCAAGCGACGCACGGTCGCGCTCGCGGCCGCGCTCATGGCCCCGCTGCTCGCCCTGGCCGCCTGGGAGTTACTCCCCGATGGCCCCGAAGCTCCGGGCGCAGGCGCACCGGCTGCTGCGGCCACCGCCTCCCGGACTCCCGCCGGCGGCTGGGTCACCATCCGCCCCGCCCGCACACCCGACCTCTGCCTGACTGACGGACGCGATCGCCACGGCACCTACAACAGCGCCGTCGCCGTCCAACTCCCCTGCGCCCAGGCCGCCGTGCCGCGCACCTACCTCGAACCGGTCGGCGAGGGCCTGTACCGCATCCAGTGGCACCACCCCCAGATGGGAAAGGGATGCCTGACGGTCATGGGCGCCGACCAGATCAAGGGCATGCTCGAACCACGTGATGACTGCACTCAAGGCACTCTGTTCCGCCTGGAACCCACCGCCGCTGACAGCGCCGGGGCTTTCCGGCTTCGCCCGGCCCACAGCAGCCGGTGCATCGGCATCCTCGACAATGACACCACCGAAGGTGCCGAAGCGATCGAAGAACCATGTACCGGAGCAGCCGACCAGCGCTTCCTCATCCGAATGGACTGACTACCCGCACCGCGGCTGGCTGTGGCTTCCGAGAACCTCGGGCCGTGACGGAACAGCAATACGGCCTCTACTGGTGGACTGGTAGGCGCACATGTTGAGGTGTCGCGTATTCCACCTGCCAGGGCTGCGACTGGTCACTCTGAGTAGTGAGGTTGGTGCTCGTGGCCTGGCCCTTAAAGGTAGTTCACGGTGGCGTGTTTGAAGCACTTCTGAGGGGGAGATCACCGGGGGACGTTGTGGCGATCATGGAAGCACTGGCTGAACAGGGCATCACGGTGCTCTTCAAGGCCGACGCCGAGCGGATGGCAGAGCGGCACAAGCCCTGGACATTCGTGGCCAGTGGCGCCCCTTTGCGTGATGACATCCTCGTGCGAACCGATGCCGCCTCGGTGGAGCAATGCCTCGAAGCCTGCCTGCCTCGCCTGCGCGAATTGGGCTTTTCGCTACCCGAGTGACGAAAGTCGAGAGTGGCCATCCGGGATACAACGTGCCGGCTCACCGCGTGTGGTCGCCGGGGGCGTATCGGCTCCAGGTGCCGTCGGCCTCGGTGACGTAGCGGTAGGCCGTCGTGGTGCCGACGCCGAACCCGGCCGCGAGCTGGGCATAGGTGTGTCCCATCCGCAGATGGGCGAGGGTGAGCAGGGACTGGCGGCCTGCGGTCAGGCGCCGCCACCGGGAGCCGATGACGTGGCGGCGGCGCCGTAGCTGCTGCGTGAGGAAGCGGAGAGCGGAGCTGGACACGTCGACGCCCGACGAGTAGACAAGCACGTGAAGCCTCTGGTGGAGCCGGTTCTCTTGGACGAAAACCCATCTACCAGGGGCTTCACCACGTTGTCAGCCCAACTGCGGCGCTCCAGCATCAGGTTGGAAAAGGCTCACTTCCGCCTCAGCCGCACCGAATATGGCCGGGGCTTCTACTCCTGAACGACTTCCCTGGGGTGGTTCGGCGGGTGTCGGCGTCTTCGCTGCCCCGCTGTAGGTGACCGGGCACTGCCCCGGGAGCGGCGTGGTCCCCGTCACCGCGGCTCTGCGTCCGGCCCGTCACCAGGTCAGCCCGGTGGTCTCCCGAGGGGTGAACCCGTCCTTGGCTGCTGGTGGTGATGGGTGGTGGGCTGTTGGGGGGTGTGCGGGTCGTGGATGGTAGTCTCCTCGGCTTTGCCGGGGCCGCTGTCTGGGCTCGTAACCGCGGCGGGTAGGCCCTGGTCTGTCACGCGCCGGCCTGCCTGCCCGTGCCGCGGTCTGTTGCCTGTGCTGGTTCCTCTACCGCCGGTTGTGCGCGGCGGTGGCTGTATCGGCGGTGGTGGTGCTGCTCGGTGTAGGTGTTTGTGCCGGTTGGCGAGCTGGAGTTGTGTGTGCTGCCACTGGAGGCGTTCAGCGGCGTGGCGCCTGCGTCTGCGCTCGCCGACCCCGTGGACGCCGAGTCGCTTGGCGGTGTCCGTCCARTTGGTGGGGTGGGGGCTGCGGGGATGGTTGTGGCTGGTGTGGTCGAGGGTGTTGGGGGTGAGGTGGAGGAGTTCGCCTTGTTGGTGGCAGAGGCCGAGGTGGGTGAGGGTGGTGCGTTGGCGGTAGGCGGTGGCGCGGGAGATGGAGGCGGATGTCTGGAGTTCGGTGAGGGTCTGGCCGTCGCGTTCGGCCAGGGCTGCGAGGATGGCGAGGCCGCTGGAGGCAAGGCCGCGGTGGGTGAACGCGTCCAGGCCCATGAGCCGTGCCACGACCAGGGTGTCGAGGTCTGCCCCATTGCCGGGGCGGGAGGGGTGTCTCATGGTGGGTCCATTCATGGCCCCCCCAGCCTGCGGCCCCTGGCAAGTGGTGTCGTGATGAGACACGTCCAAGGGCGCTGTGGGGGATACCAGCATCCACTGTGAGCCTTCGGTGGGGGAGCCGTGGTCGAGCCGGCGCAGCAGACGCCTGCGGATCAGGCGCTGGCTGGAGCGGCGGGCGGTGCCTCGGCTGCAGCCCATACGCTCGGCCAGGTCACGCTCGGATACCGCATGGTCCCAGCCTCCCGATCGGGCGCAGATGTCCAGGCGCGCAATCAGGTTGCGCAGATCAGTCTTGGCGGCGGTGCCCTGCCAGGGGGCGGACTCGATCCGGGCCCGCAAGCGGGCGAGGGCACTGTGGAAGTCGGACCGCCCCCGTATCGGCTCCGAGTCGTGCACGTACTGGCGGGCGCCGTCGTACGCCCGGTGCAGCCACGCCACCGCCGTGTCGTAGCCGCGCCGGTGCTGCAGTCCACGCGCAGGCCCCCCAGCCTTGTAGGGGCCGTCCAGCAACACCTGCACGAACGCGGGCCTGCTCCAGCCCGCCCGCACCG
>NZ_JBJHPC010000367.1:0-7335 GCF_045257485.1 Streptomyces sp. YS-3
CACCCGTCGGCCCCGCTGGCCCGCACCGATCCGATCCGGTCGACCGCCTGGAGCGCGGGGTGACCGGGCGCGTACCGCACCGGGAAGCCGCCGCCC
The DNA here is from genome assembly GCF_045257485.1 of Streptomyces sp. YS-3. Lineage (NCBI taxonomy): Bacteria > Bacillati > Actinomycetota > Actinomycetes > Kitasatosporales > Streptomycetaceae > Streptomyces > Streptomyces sp. YS-3. The sequence goes on from NZ_JBJHPC010000367.1 coordinate 97, forward strand.
GCCACCGCCGCGACGGGGCCGGGCGCGCTCGCCGGGGACGCCGCCGTCCGTACCAGCCGCTCCCCCGCCACCACGTCCACCAGCGCGTGCTCGGCGAACCCGGCGAGCGCGAAGTCGAGGTACGCCATCGCCGCCTCCTCCGGGTCCTCGCACTCCGCGGCGGTACGCGCCGCCCGGTACAGCTGGTTCCAGCGGAAGCGCAGCCGGTCCGCCTCCTGCTCGGCCAGCCTGGCGTCGGTCACGTCCTGGAAGAGCCAGGCGACGCCCAGCGGGACCGGCTCCTCCGCCAGCGGTGAGGCCAGCCGCAGGAAGCCGCTGCGCCAGCAGCGCCGGCGCTCGGCCTCGCTGGCGCGCAGCGTCACCCACAGCTCGGCGGGCGAGGCGGGCGCGCCCTCCGCGAGGACGTGGTGGAGGGCGCCCTCCAGCTCCTCCACGCCCTGGGCGATCAGTTCGCCGAGGGGGCGCCCGAGCAGCGTGCCGCGTCCGGTTCCCAGCGCCCGCGCCGCGTACGCGTTGACGACGGTGGGGCGCAGGTCCACGTCCACCAGGACGACGCCCCACGACCCGTCCTCGAACAGTGCCTCGCTGAGCGCGATGGAGCGCTCCAGGTCGATCTGCGCGTGCACCTCGCTGAAGGCGCAGTACACGCCCGCCGGTCTGCCGTCCGCGCCCCGGACCCCGGCCGACTGCGTCCGTACGAGGACCCGTCCGCCGTCCTTCGTCAGCAGCGCGAACTCGTGGACCTGGCGGCCGGGCGCCTCCATCGCGGCCATCAGACGGCCCTCGACCTCGCCCGCGTCGGCGGCCCGGACCGCCCAGCCGGCGAAGCCCCGGCGGCCGACGGCCTCCCGCGCGCTCCAGCCGAGGATGCGCTCGGCCTCGCGGTTCCAGTGCGTGACCACGCCTTCCGCGTCGAACGCGCACAGCGCGGCGTCCATGCCGTCGAGCAGCGCGGCGAGCAGGTCGCCGCCGTGCTCGGGCCCGGGGGCGGCACCGGGGCCGTGGTCGTCGCCCCGGTCCGGCTCGTCGGGACCGAGGGCGTTGGTGGTCTCACTCCGGGAAGCACTCATCCTGGCACCCCCTGCAGGACGTGTCGCCGCGTCACACCGACGCGCCGACGCACCGACGCGCGTCAGATCATTGAACTGGAACGTGACGCATCCCACAGCGACTTCCCCGAAATCGCCGTACCGGAGGGATCGTTTTTCGACGCCCGGCGCGGCGGAGGCGGGCGTGCCCGCTCCCCCCGTCCCGGCGGCCGGGCCCCGCACTCCGGCGCACCTCGCCGTCCCGGCGTCCGCCGGCGGGGACGTTCCCGCGGCCCGGGCGGTCCCGGCCGTACCGCTGCGCACAGTGGCTTGGACCGTACCCACCGGGCACCGCCCGTCCCGCGGCCGGGCGTCCGGGCGTCCGGGCGTAAAGCCCTTTCCCGCCCCGGGCTCTTCGAACATAGTGGCGCCCATGAGCTCTCTTGTACGTCATACGACGTTCGACTGCACCGACGCCTACACCCTGGCCACCTTCTGGGCCGCGGTCCTCGACGGCAAGATCAGCGACGAGGACTTCCCCGGCGATCCGGAGGCCATGGTGACCGCCGAGGGCGCCACGCTCCTGTTCGTGACGGTCGCCGATCCCAAGACCGTGAAGAACCGCGTCCACCTCGACCTCCAGCCGCAGGACCGCACCCGCGACGAGGAGGTGGACCGGCTGCTCGCCCTCGGCGCCACCCTGGCCGGTGACCACCGCCGCCCCGACGGCTCGGGGTGGGTGACGCTGGCGGACCTGGAGGGCAACGAGTTCTGCGTCGAGCGGTCGGCCGGGGAACGGGCCGAATAATTCGGTTGTCGCGCCGGGCGCGGCTTCTTAATGTGTGGTGCACACGAGAAGGGAGGTGGTTCGGCAGATGTATGGATACCGGACGCGTGAGGTGACTGCGGGCTAGCGCCTGCCAGTCGCACACTTTGTGTGGTGCCGGCACGTCGCCGGCCGAAATTCCCAGCAGTCACCGACCCGCGGGCTCGCCGGTACGTCCGGCCGGCTCCTCTCCGGAGGAACCCGAGCCCGCGGGTTTCTGCGTGTCCGGCCCCGGACGGACGGTCTACGGGGCGAGCCGCTCCACCCGCCAGGTGTCCGGGCCGGGCGCCGCGGGCACATAGCGCAGCCGGTCGTGCAGCCGGTTCTCGTGGCCCTGCCAGAACTCCACCGCCTCCGGGACCACCCGGAAGCCGCCCCACTGCGGCGGGAGGGGGACCTCGGTGCCCTCGGGGTAGCGGGCCGCCAGCTCCTCGTAACGGTCGGTCAGCTCCGCGCGGGAGGCGAGCGGGGCCGACTGCGGGCTCGCCCAGGCGCCGAGCCGCGAGCCGTGCGGACGGACCCGGAAGTACGCCTCGGTCTCCTCCCGCGTGATGCGCGCCGCCGCGCCCTCCACGATGACCTGGCGGGAGATCTGGTGCCAGGGGAAGAGCAGCGAGACACGGGGGTTCGCCGCCAGCTCGCGGCCCTTGCGGGAAGCGTAGTTCGTGTAGAAGACGAAGCCCGCGTCGTCGTACGCCTTCAGCAGGACCGTGCGGGTGGACGGCCGGCCATCGGGGGTGGCGGTGGCGACGACCATGGCGTTCGGCTCGTGCAGCCCCGCGGTGACGGCCTCCTTGAACCAGCGCGCGAACTGGGCCATGGGAGTGGCGGCGAGGTCCGTCTCGTCCAGGAGCGTGGTGCGGTACTGGCGGCGCATGGCGGCGGGGTCGTGATCGGTCACGGCGTCATCCTGCCGCAGGAGGGCGCGGGTGCGCCCGGCCGCACCCGCATGGCACGGCGTGTCAGTTTTCCCGGCACGGAGGGTCGCCAACCCTCCGCGTGGCAAATGGGGCAGTGTGCCGGATGTCACGCTTCCCCGCACCCGTCGGACCCGCCAAACTCTCCGCTGGGCCACTGTGGCCCCCCTACGACCCGGTGGGTGACTTTCCACCGCGCACGGGGCATCACGGGGGGAGGGGCGCCCCCCTGCCCGACCCATTCCCGCAGCTGTCGCACGCATCACGAGGAGCCGCCTGATGTCCGACTTCGTACCCGGACTTGAAGGAGTCGTCGCGTTCGAGACGGAGATCGCCGAACCCGACAAAGAAGGCGGTGCTCTGCGGTACCGGGGCGTCGACATCGAGGATCTCGTCGGCCATGTGTCGTTCGGGAACGTCTGGGGGCTGCTCGTCGACGGGGCCTTCAACCCCGGTCTGCCGCCCGCCGAGCCGTTCCCGATCCCCGTCCACTCCGGCGACATCCGTGTGGACGTGCAGTCCGCGCTGGCGATGCTCGCGCCGGTCTGGGGCCTGAAGCCGCTGCTCGACATCGACGAGCGAACCGCCCGCGACGACCTGGCGCGCGCCGCCGTCATGGCGCTCTCCTACGTCGCCCAGTCGGCGCGCGGCCAGGGGCTGCCGATGGTGCCGCAGAGCGAGATCGACAAGGCCGAGTCGGTGGTCGAGCGGTTCATGATCCGCTGGCGCGGCGAGCCGGACCCCAAGCACGTCAAGGCGGTCGACGCGTACTGGACCTCCGCCGCCGAGCACGGCATGAACGCCTCGACGTTCACCGCCCGTGTCATCGCCTCCACCGGCGCCGACGTCGCCGCCGCGCTCTCCGGCGCGGTGGGCGCGATGTCCGGCCCGCTGCACGGCGGCGCCCCCTCCCGCGTCCTCGGCATGATCGAGGAGATCGAGCGGACCGGTGACGCAACGGCGTACGTGAAGAAGGCCCTGGACAAGGGCGAGCGCCTGATGGGCTTCGGCCACCGCGTCTACCGCGCCGAGGACCCCCGCGCGCGGGTGCTGCGCCGCACCGCCAAGGAGCTGGACGCGCCCCGCTTCGAGGTCGCCGAGGCGCTGGAGAAGGCCGCGCTCGAAGAGCTGCACGCCCGCCGCCCCGACCGGGTGCTGGCCACGAACGTGGAGTTCTGGGCGGCGATCATGCTGGACTTCGCGGAGGTCCCGGCGCACATGTTCACGTCGATGTTCACCTGCGCCCGTACGGCGGGCTGGTCGGCCCACATCCTGGAGCAGAAGCGGACGGGCCGTCTGGTGCGCCCCTCGGCCCGCTACATCGGCCCGGGCCCGCGCGACCCGCGCGAGGTGGAGGGGTACGGGGACATCCGGGCCTGAGCCCGCTCCCGCGACTCGGTACGTGTGGCGCCGCCCCGGGGACGGGGGCGGCGCCACCCGTGTGCGGGCCGCCGGACCCCCATGATCATTTGTCGCTGCGGTTGGGTAGGGTTTTCGCTGTACCAACCCCCCGCAACGGGCCCTCACGGCCCGGAATTTGGAGTGCCCGCATGCGTCGCACCCTCACCACCGTCCTGTCCGCCGCGCTGCTCGTCGGCGGCCTTACCGTGACCGTCGCGCCCGCCGCGCAGGCCGGCATCATCACCTGCGAGCCGGCCCAGCTGCGCCAGCAGGCCGCCCAGCTCGACCGGAAGGCCGACGAGCTGCAGCACCTGGGCGAGCGCACCGCCGCCGCCAAGGCGCACCAGAACGCCGAGGCGCTCCGCCGCCAGGCCAAGGCCTGCGAGGACGCGGAGAACAACGCCCACTGATCACACGTCAGGGGTGCGGGGGCCGGGCACTCGCCCGGCCCCCGTTCTCATACCTGCCCGGCCGCCGGCCCCAGCGCCCGGTCCACGAGCTCCGCCCACTGCGCCACCACCCGGCCCCGGCGGGTGCCGTCGTCCGTCAGGAGGTTGGCGAGGCCCAGGCCCCGGGCCATGTCGAGCAGGCCCTGTACCGTCTCGCGCACCCCCGGCACCGACTCGTCCGCGCCGAGCAGCGCCACCGCGATGCGGTGCGACTCCCGGCCCACCCGGGCCTCCAGCTCCCGCACCCGCGCGTGCAGCTGGGGCTCGTTGGCGGCGGCCACCCACAGATGCAGCGCGGCCCGGAACAGCGGGCCCGTGTACAGGCCGACGAGGCTGGCGACCACGGTGTGGCGGTCGGTGGGGCCCAGGGCCCGCAGCGCCGAGGAGCGCTCCTCGGCGACGTACTCGACGGCCGCCGTGAACAGGTCCTCGCGCGTGGGGAAGTGGTGCTGCGCCGCACCGCGCGACACGCCCGCCCGCTCCGCCACGACCGACACCGTCGAGCCCGTCCAGCCGTGTTCGGCCAGGCAGGCCACCGCCGCCTCCAGCAGACGCTGCCGGGTCGCCCGGCTGCGGTCCTGCTTGGGGCTCTTGGCGGCGGACGTCACCACACCCATACGGGATCCCGTCGTTCCAGGAACGCGGTCACGCCCTCCCGCGCCTCGTCCGAGGCGAACAGGGCCGCCGATCGCGCGCTCAGCTCTTGCGTCCAGCGGTCGAATGTCTCCACCACGGTAGCCGTGACCAGTGCCTTCGACGCGGCCAGGCCCTGCGGGGAGGCCCGGCGCAGCCCGTCGAGGACGGGTGCGAGGGCCGCGTCCACGTCCTCGGCCGCCTCCGTGAGCAGCCCGGCCCGTACCGCCTCGGCCGCCCCGAACCGCTCCCCCGTCAGGTAGTAGCGCCCGGCGGCGCGCGGGTCCATCCGGGGCAGCAGCGGCATGGAGATCACGGCGGGGGCGAGCCCGAGCCGCGACTCGGTGAAGGCGTACGAGGAGTCCGGGCCCGCCACCGCGATGTCGCAGGCCCCCAGCAGCCCGAGCCCGCCGGCCCGGACATGGCCGGTCACCCGCGCCACGACCGGCTTGGGCAGCTCGACCACGGCCCGCAGCAGCGCCACGAACGCGGCCGGGTCGGGCGGCGCCTTGAGGTCGGCGCCCGCGCAGAAGGCGGAGCCGGTGTGGGTGAGCAGGACGGCCCGGACGCCCGGGTCCCGGCCGCAGTCGGCCAGCGCGGCGCCGAGCTCGCCGACGAGCCCCGCCGACAGGGCGTTGCGGTTGGCGGGCGAATCGAGGACGAGGGTCTCGATCCCCCGCTCCCGCGACCGCTGTACGTAGGTCATGTGCTGCTCCTGGTACGGCTAGTACGACTTGGGAAGCCCCAGCGTCCGGTGCGAGACATAGTTGAGGATCATCTCCCGGCTGACCGGCGCTATCCGGGCCACCCGGGCCGCCGTGACCAGCGCCGCGAGCCCGTACTCCCGGGTGAGGCCGTTGCCGCCGAGGGTGTGCACGGCCTGGTCGACGGCCCTGACGCAGGCCTCGGCCGCCGCGTACTTGGCCATGTTGGCGGCCTCGCCCGCGCCCGCGTCGTCGCCCGCGTCGTAGAGCGCGGCGGCCTTCTGCATCATCAGCCGGGCCAGCTCCAGTTCGATGTGGGCCTGGGCGAGCGGATGGGCGATGGCCTGGTGGGCGCCGATGGGCGCCTTCCACACCTGCCGCTCGCACGCGTACGCGACCGCGCGGGCCAGCGCGTAGCGGCCCATGCCGATCGCGAACGCGGCCGTCATGATCCGTTCGGGGTTGAGCCCGGCGAAGAGCTGGAGCAGCCCGGCATCCTCGTGGCCGACCAGCGCCTCGGCGGGCAGCCGCACCTCGTCGAGGACGAGCTCGAACTGCTTCTCCTGGGCGTGGAGTTCCATGTCGATCCGGGAGCGCCCGAAGCCCGGGGCGTCGCGCGGGACGATGAACAGGCACGGCTTGAGGCTTCCCGTCCGCGCGTCCTCGGCGCGGCCGACGATCAGGGTGGCGTCCGCGATGTCCACACCGGAGACGAAGACCTTGCGGCCGGTGAGGATCCAGCCGCCGCTCTCCCCGTCGCGCCGGGCGGTGGTGGTGATGCGGTGCGAGTTGGAGCCCGCGTCCGGCTCGGTGATGCCGAACGCCATGGTCCGCGAGCCGTCCGCGAGCCCCGGCAGCCAGGCGCGCTTCTGCTCCTCGGTGCCGAAGCGGGCGATGACCGTGCCGCAGATCGCGGGCGAGACGACCATCATCAGCAGCGGGCACCCGGCGGCCCCCAGCTCCTCCAGGACGATGGACAGCTCGGCCATGCCGCCGCCCCCGCCGCCGTACTCCTCGGGCAGGTTCACGCCCAGGTAGCCGAGCTTGGCGGCCTCGGCCCACAGCGCCTCGCGCTCGTGGCCCCGGCCGTGCCGCCGCCCCAGGGCCGCGACGGCGGCCCGCAGGTCCTTGAGTTCCTGGCTCTCCACGGCACTGCTGCGTACGGAAGTCATGACGGCTGGTCCTCCTGTGCGACGGGGGCGTCCTGGACGACGGCGAGCAGGGCGCCGACCTCGACCTGGCGGCCGGGGAGGGCGTGGAGCACGGTGAGCGTGCCGGTGG